>NZ_JHEG04000001.1:8449122-8749122 GCF_000760695.4 Tolypothrix bouteillei VB521301
GGTTATTCACCATCGGGTCTATTTGGCTACTCCCATTTATTTGGTGGTTATGCAGGCGGTCAAGCAGAGTACGCGAGAGTGCCATTTGCAGATGTTGGATTATTCAAAATTCCTGATGGATTAACGGACGAGCAAGTCTTATTTTTAACTGATATTTTTCCAACAGGTTACATGGCAGCAGAGAACTGCAACATCAAACCCGGTGATATTGTCGCCGTTTGGGGTTGCGGACCCGTTGGACAATTTGCTATCAAAAGTGCTTATATGCTAGGTGCTGAGCGAGTTATTGCCATCGATCGCATTCCCGAACGCTTGCAAATGGCACAACAACAAGCCAAAGCAGAAGTCTTGAATTACGAAGAAGTGAACGTCGGTGATGTTCTCAAAGAAATGACAGGCGGGCGCGGTCCCGATGCAGTTATTGATGCTGTAGGACTCGAAGCCCATGGAACAGATTTTATAGCGTTCCACGATCGAGTTAAACAAGTGGTACGCCTGGAAACAGACAGACCAAGCGCATTAAGACAGGTTATTCTAAGTTGCGGTAAAGGCGGTCATGTCTCCATTCCCGGTGCTTATGGTGGCTTCTTAGACAAAATCCCCATGGGTGCAGCCATGAACAAAGGCTTGACCTTCAAATCGGGACAAACACACGTACACAAGTACTTGCGTCCTTTACTTGAGCACATTCAAAATGGTGACATCGATCCCACCTTTATCATTACCCATCGTTTGCCTTTAGAACAGGCACCCCATGGATACGAAATTTTCAAGCACAAAAAAGACAACTGTATCAAGATTGTACTTAAACCGTAATGGCTAATGGCTAATGGCTAATAGCTAATGGCTAATAGCTAATGGTGAGTCCAGCGCTGTAGGCGATGAGACCAGTGCCATAAGCGGGTTTCCCGCGACCACCGGGACTGGCGTATAGCCCTTACGGGCATAGCAGAAGGCAACGCGGAGCGTGTGCCTTGCACATAGTGTCTCCGCTTCTGAGATACAAGGGAGGGCTAATTGTCAATCGCAATTAGCAATTAGCAATTAGCAATTAGCAATAAATTATGTTTGATTCCTTCAGAAAAGAACTTTCTCGCCGCAATCTTTTAAATAAAGCAGGTTTTGGCTTTATGGCCCTTGGTGTCACTGGAGCTATGGGGTATATTATTAAACCCGCTCGGACTCTAGCCCAAGCTGGACCTGCACCATCTAAAGAACCTTCTTTGCCTCCTGAGAAAAAGCTGGGATGGGCAGTTGTAGGGTTGGGTAAGTTTGCTACCGAACAAATCATGCCTTCATTTGCTGAGTGCAAAAGGTCAAAACTGGTCGCCTTGGTGAGTGGCGATCGCGCCAAAGCAGAAAAGTATGCACGACAGTACGGTATCAACTCAAAAAATATTTACGACTATCAAAGCTACGATAATCTTCGCAATAACCCAGAGGTAGATGTAGTCTATATTATCTTACCTAACGGGATGCACGCCGAATATACTATTCGTGGCGCACAGGCTGGTAAGCACGTTATGTGTGAAAAGCCAATGGCAAACACTGTCGCAGAATGCCAAGCAATGATTGACGCAGCCAAAAAAGCAAACCGTAAGTTAATGATTGCTTATCGCGCTCAGTATGAACCCTACAACCTAGCCGCGATTCAACTTGCTCAAAGTGGCAAACTGGGAAAATTAAAAGTTGTAACTTCTGACCACGGACGTATTCTTGACCCCAAAGACCCTGCAGACGTTTGGCGCATGGACAAAAAACTAGCAGGTGGAGGTTCTCTTTACGATATTGGTATTTACAGCTTGCAAGCGGCAAGATACATTACAGGTGAAGAACCCACAGAAATTACTGCCTTTACCTACAGCACTCCAGGAGACACCCGCTTCCGTCAGGTTGAAGAAAATGTTAACTTCACGTTACGTTTTCCCAGTGGTGTGCTTGCTAACTGTACTTCCAGTTATGGTTACTCCAATACGAAACGCATTCAAGTTTTTGGGTCTGACGCAGTTTTAGAATTAGACCCAGCTACAGACTACTATCAACACCGTCTGTATATTAGCCGAAATAATCGAAGGGAAGAGCAAAACATTGAAGAGAAAAACCAGTTTGCTCTAGAAATAGATCACCTTTCTGAGTCCATTATGACAAACAAGCAGCCCAAGACTCCTGGTGAAGAAGGCTTGCAAGATGTCAAACTCATGAACTTAATTTACCAAGCAGCTCGTACAGGCGAAAAGGTAAAAGTTTGAACAATAGTTTAGTTGTTAGTTGTTATTCTCATAACCACCAACAACTAACCATTAACCACTAACGATCTTGAGGAAACACATATGCCAGATACAACTGTTAAGAAAATAGATTCAGCTCATTCCCCTAAAGGCGAACAGGGTCAAAAGTATCTTGCTTCCGGTAAGACTGTTTCAATGCGCCTTTGGGAAAATGAACAACCCAATGAACCTAAAGAACCAACTTCACGGGAATACGAAACTGTTGGTTATGTCATTAGCGGTCGTGCTGAGTTGCATATTGAAGGACAAATGGTTTTGCTAGAGCCTGGGACTTCATGGGTCGTACCAAAAGGAGCGTCTCACACTTACAAAATCCTAGAGTCATTTACAGCTGTTGAAGCAACTAGCCCACCGGCTCAAGTCCATGGAAGGGAAGAGAATTAAGGAACTTGTGAAGAAGGCAGATGGCAGCTGGCAGATGGCGTGCAATATGGTAAAGGCTTCAACCCACTACTCTCCCTTGTTCGCCCTATCTCAGGAGCGGAGACGCAATGTGCAAGGCACACGCTAAGCGCAAAGCGCACGCTCCGCGATGCCTTCTGCTATGCCCGTAAGGGCTATACGCGTTGCGAAGCTATGCCCGCAGGGCTATACGGGTTCGCCAGTCCCGGTGGTCGCGGGAGACCCGCCTACTTTCTCTGGACTCACCAATTGTTTGCCACCCTCCGGGTTCGCCAGCCCACCCGGCGGGAAACCCGCACGTGTGGCTGGACTCACCAAATCAATAGATTATGGTGCAGGGACCGTTACCCTTGCTCCCTTGCGGTCACGAGAAGTACAAGGGCATTACATAGCTGCCCTCTGCCCGCGATCGGGGCTGCCTTTTGTTAAAAAAGAACTCAAAATTTCTTGTAGGGCGGGCGTCCTCTCCCGTTCCACAAGATGAATGATTTAACATAAGTTCGACGATATCTCACTCTCTGCGTCTCTTGTTAGAAACTACGATCTACACACAACTTAGGTTTACCTCCCTAAAATAGAAAATTATTTTTTCATAGGCGATAATTCACCTAAACTCTCACCCATTTCAACACACTTGGGTTCTTGTTATAGCAGTACGTCAAGCCGTCCCTAGTAGTGATAGAATTTCCTTTGCTTGCCTTACTTCTGATAGTGCTAATGGAATAGTTAGTTAATTCACTTATTTCCTTATGAGAAAGCCCTTCACTTGTGATTGCTTCCGTCAATATTTGTGATTGACTTTGCGACTCATTATTGGGCGTGCTTTGAATATTTATTGTTTTTTGATTTCGATATTCCTGCACAGTCACAAGTTGCCACCTGGAATCTTGTGAAAGTTCTAAAACCCATTGATGATAATCAAACAGACTTTCTCTATGCCCTACACTAATAAATGTTGTTTTCGTTGTTTGTAATTGTTGATATAAACTTCCTTCATTTTTCAAATCCAAGGCACTTGTTGCCTCATCTAATATTGTGAACCTGGGATGAGTAACTAATAGTCGTGCGAAAGCAAGGCGTTGTTGTTCTCCTAAGGACAATATATTTTCCCAAGGAACTTCTGTATCAAAGCTTTCAATTCGACTGAGCAAATTTTGCAGGTTAACTTGTTGCAAAACTTCTTTAAGCTGTGCGTCGGTCATGTGACGATTTGTCTTGGGATAAAGCAACTGTTCGCGCAAAGTTCCTAAGATGATGTAAGGACGTTGGGGTAAAAACAATACTTCTTCTAAAGGAGGTCGCACCAAACGACCGGTTCCTGCATTCCACAAACCTGCAATCGCTCTCAATAAAGAGCTTTTACCGCGACCACTCGGTCCAACAATTAATAAACCTTCCCCTGGCTGAACAGCAAGTGACAGATCTTCGACAATGACCTGTTCATAGTTAGGTGTTTGTAGAGTGACATGCTCAAAAGCAAGATGGTTTTCTTCTATTGTCTTAATTGTACTGGCATTTTCTGGTTGTTTAGTGACTTCTTCTAAAGCGTCAGAAAAATCAGATAAACGTTGAACGTAACTAGAAAACCGCCCAGAAGTCCCAAATTCATTAATCAATTCTGCCAAAGCATTAGCAAATAAGCTACAAGCTAAAGAAGCTTGGCTAATTTCGCCAAACCCCATTTCACCTCTAATATCTAAAGGACCAAATATGATAATTGGAAATATTTGAATTACTGCTTGATATCCTCTATTAAAAATGTCTTTATTTCTTTCCCATGTCACCTTACGTTTGACAACTTTCATCAAATTACTAAATCGGCGTTGAATGATATTTGATTCTTGGTGTTCTCCTTGAAAGAAAGCTATTGATTCAGCATGAGTACGAACATGAGTTAGTGCATAACTGTAGTCAGCTTTTAATTCGAGTTCTTCTTGATTAATTTTATTAAATTCTTGAGTTATGTAAACTGCAATCAAATTTCCTATTACCGTATAAGCAATTAAAATAATTGCAACTTGTTGAGAAATTGACCAAAGAATTATTAAAAAAGCTGTCATTTCCAGTACTTTCTCTAGGAGAGTTGCTGAAAAGTTGAGAGCATTGTTAGCAATAGGTTCGATTTCTTGAGCTAGACGTTGATCGGGATTATCTATATCGGATGTAAAGTTAATTTTATAATAAGCTCGGTTGCTGAAATATTTTGATAAGACGTAATTATTTAGCCATTGATACCAATCTAGAGCAATTTGTTTTCTAACAAATTTAGTAAATCCTACCAAGAGCGTTACTAAGACAAGGGCTATGCCGTAAATCCATAATGTATTAAAAAATTTAGTAAAATCCTTTTCTTTAGTGATGATATCGATTAAATAACGACTAACAAAACTATTAAAAACAGTTACACCTACGAGAGTGATGATTAATAAGATTAGGAGAATAAGCATTCCCCATGCTTTAATTACATCTGTAAATGCTCTTTCACCTGGCTTTGTTGGATACCAGTAATTTCCCGCGATCGCTTTTACATCGTTCCAAAATTGAATAAAAGCTGATAAAGCATTTGTTGATGCTTGACTTTGAATAACTTGAGTTGCCATATCTTAGAAACAAAATCAGATTTTTTGCGATAAACAATTAAGTCCTGAGAGCAAAATTCAAAATTTTACCGAACCTCCAGTAATTAGAGGATGTTTTAAAAGTCCTTTCATCAGAAGCAAAACATTCAAGCTTCCACTAAATTCCCTAATTCATGGAGAATTTAAGAGTATTTCCCCCCCCCAATTTATCGGCTACGGTAGTGTACACATCTCTGGAACAAAGCCAAAATCATCGTAGATCCCCCTAAATCCCCCTTTTCAAGGGGGACTTTAAGAGTATTTTCCCCCCTTTTTAAGGGGGGCTAGGGGGGATCGCTGAGTACCTAAAATCACAGCCAAGCACTTTTCAAACAATCTCTTAGTAAGCATATTGGCAATTAGATTTTGGCTTGCTCAATAAAAGCTTTTAACCGTTCGGCTAAAACCCGAACGTAAGGTTGAGTCATCATCGTGGTATGGTTGCCAGGGACAAACTGGACATCCACTGGTGCAACAGAAAACTTATTCCAGCCCCATGCCGAATCTTGCAAGAGATCGGAAGGTAATTCACCTATAGGTTCTTCAACAGAAGTTTCGCTGGAGCGTAACAAAGCAATTTGTGTTGGATAAACCTGTTGTGGTACATAATTCATGAGAGAGTTAGTTTTCAGAACTTGCACTAGATTGTTAAGCTGTATAATATCAGCATCGGGAGGCAGAATATCAACCATTTTTAAACGCTGTAGAACGTATTTTAGTTGCTCCTCCCAAACCAAAGATTGAAAAGTATCGTCAGAAATCTCCAAGTTCTTCGCTAAGAAACGTTCTATCGATCTGGCAAACTCAGCCAGCCATCTAGCATCATCCCAATCAAAACCTATTGGCTTTTCTTGGTAAAACGGTGCTGTACTGTCAAGAATGGCAACTAGAGCAACTTCATGTCCCTTGTGAAGTAACTGTTGAGCCATTTCAAAGGCTATTTTCCCTCCAAAAGAATGACCTGCTAAAAAATATGGTCCTTGTGGTTGAATATCTTGTAGTGCTTGAACGTAATGGGTGGCTATATCCTCAACTTTAGTGAGAACTGCAAAGCTATTGGCTTGGAAACTGTAAAATGGTTGGTCTTGTCCCAGACAACGAGCTAAATTATACAAGTAGAAAGGAGTTCCACCAGCTCCTGGAAGGCAAAACAAAGGTGGCTGAGAACCATTTGGTTGAATTGCTACCAAACAAGATTCACTAGAGTCATTCAAATCTTTTTGGACAATTGTCGCCAACTGTTCGATAGTGGGATTCTGCAAGAAGGTTGCTAAGGGAATATCTTTACCAAGCTGCTGTTTAATTTGCGCCATTAAGTGGAGAGCTACAAGCGAATGACCACCGAGGTCAAAAAAGTTATCTTGTACTCCTACCTTGTCAATTTTAAGAATCTTTAACCAGAGTTGAGTGAGTTGCAGTTCTAAGTGGTTGCGAGGTGCAACGAATCTATCAGAATTACTGGTGCTAGAAGGTACAGGTAAAGCACGGCGGTCTATTTTGCTGTGAGTAGTTAATGGCAGTTCTTTTAGGAAAACAAAAGCATTAGGTATCATGTACTCTGGCACCTTTGTTTTCAGGTATTGTCGCAGTTCTCTGTTTGTCAGTGTCACCTCTTGTTGTGGCACAATGTAAGCGACTAAGCTTTTATCGCCTGGGGTATCTTCACGGATGATGACACAGCATAGTTGCACACCGTCATGTTGGCTTAGTACTGCTTCGATCTCACCTAACTCGATCCGAAAGCCCCGAATTTTGACTTGATTATCAATGCGTCCCAGGTATTCAATGTTGCCATTTGGTAAATAGCGTGCTAAATCCCCTGTTTTGTACAAGCGGGAATTTTGATCGGTGCTAAACGGGTTGGGAATGAATTTCTCTTTGGTCAATTCTGGAAGGTTAAGGTAGCCTTGTGCCAAACAGTTACCACCAATATACAACTCTCCTGGCACACCCACAGGTACTGGTTGTAGGTGAGGATCGAGAATGTATACAGTTTTGTTAATTAAAGGACGACCAACAGGAACTGTGGTGAGATTGGTGTCTTCACCGAAGTGAGGGGGAATTTCAAACAGGGTTGCTGTGATAGTTGCTTCTGTGGGACCATAAGCATTGACCAAACGAACATCAGACATTGGGATCTGTTGCCAAACAGCAACGTATTTAGGCAACATCGCTTCTCCACCAACAATTACAAGTCTCAGTTGACTGCTCCCATCTCGCACTTGTGTTGTCGCCCACTCTTGAGCTAATTGTTGCCAATAAGCCGTTGGAAGATTAACGACAGTAAGTCCAAAATCGGAAATTATTTGATGTAACTTTGTTGGAGTCCATACATCCGCACCTCGAACCAACAAGGTCGCGCCAACCATCAGTGTAGGAAATATCTGCTCCCATGAGGGATCGAAGTTGATTGAGGCAAACTGGAGCACGCGATCGCTTGGCCTAAGTGCAAAAACCTCTTGCATAATACAGCAGTGGTTGGCGATCGCACCATGTGAAACCATAACTCCTTTAGGTCTGCCTGTAGAACCAGAGGTATAAATTACATAAGCCAAGTTAGCTGCTTGTACAACACTAATGGGATTTTCCTGGCTCTGCTTGGAGATGAGATGCTTATTGGTATCCAAACGAACAAGTTGCGTTTGATACTCAGGCAGTCTTTCTACAAGGTGCTGCTGGGTTACTAGCACCGCAACTTGAGTATCTTCTAATATAAAACTCAAGCGGTCTTGGGGATAGTCTGGGTCAAGGGGTACACAAGCTCCACCTGCTTTAAGAATGCCAAGCAGTCCCACCAACATCTCTAACGAACGTTCTATACACAACCCAACCAGTACATTTGCCCCCACACCCAATGAGCGCAAGTAATGTGCTAATTGATTGGCACGAGTGTTCAACTGCTGGTAGGTCAATTGGCGATCGTTACAGACCACTGCTACTGCATCCGGGGTACGCTCAACCTGCGCTGCAAATAACTCATGGATACACTTATCTTGAGAGTCATCTGCTTGAGTGTGGTTCCATTCAACTAATAACTGGTGTTGCTCGTGTTCGGAAATAAGAGATTGCAACTCGTAGCGCCCTTGTGGCTGGTTTGCCATTGCTACTAAAGCGTTGAGATAGTATTCGCCAATTCTATTGATTTGTTCGGGGCATAACTTTAACGCATCGTACTGAAGTCGTAGTTCTACCTCAGATGACTTTGGATTCACACTAAATTGAGCAGCAAACGTGAAATTGGTTTGTTCAAAAAATTTCACACCCAGTAGTTGCAAATTATCCAGTTCCAACACCTGTTGGTAGACATGAAAATGCACAAAGTTAAACGCCGTCTCAAATAAAGGCTCATCACCCAAATTCCTTTGGATTTCTGCTAGTGGATAGCGGCGGTGCGGTAACATTTCTCGTTCGGCGGCAAACACTTGCTGTACTAACTCTATCCATCTCCCTCCAGTCAATTCCAGGCGGAATGGCAAAGTATTGAGGAATAGTCCCAGGACTCGCTCGCCATCACTTTGTTCGGGTCGCCCGTTTGCGACTAAACCTGTTAGTACGTCTGACTGACCGCCCAGAAGACTTAACACTCGCAGATGAGCAGCCAACAGCACACTCTTAAGTGGAACTTCTGCGGATTGAGCCAGTTGTTTTAAGCTTTCAGAAATTTGTGGAGATAAAGTTACGTCTTGTACGCCAACTTCTATAACATTAGTATTTGTTGGTACAGAAGACCAGCGAAGTATTTTAGTGAAAGTGCTGTTTTGTAGCTTCTCATTCCAGTATTGCTGAGTTGACGATGAAACGATCGCTTGTTGCTCTAAAGCGACAAAATCTCGGTATGCAATACTTAATGGTGGCGATACACGATCGGCTTGTTCGCCTAAAAGTGATAAATAACGACTAAACAACTCAGTCATCATTGAGGAAACACTCCACCCGTCTAAAATAGCGTGGTGGCAACTCAACGTGAGATTAAATGTCTCCCGTGTACGACGATGAACAACAAAGCGTAATAGAGGAGGTTGAGTCCAATCAAAATGCCGTTTCTTTTCGGCTTCAAACCAAGCAGTTAGGGCTTCTTCTTGCTGGGAATGATTCAAGTGACACCAATCCTCTACCTGCAAGGGAAGCTCAACTTGCTGGTGAACTAATTGCAACGGAATACTGAAGTTACTTAGGTCGAATGAAGTCCGCAGTAAAGCATGATGACTGACTAAATCTCGGACAGCGACCTGCAAAAGTCGAACATCAAGACGAGTTTTGAGATAAAAGCTGCTAATTTCGTGATATAATGCGCTATCTTTGTTGTACTCACTGTGGTAGAGCATTCCCATTTGCAGCATCGCAAGGGGATAGGCATCTTCTACACCATCAGGTAAGTGTTCTTTATCAGCGATCGCAATTAAGCTAAATGGTTGAGTTGATGATAATTGTGTAAGGTTCTGCGCTTGGGTTTTGAGTTCTTGAACTAGCGCATGAATTGTTTGATGTTGGAATAGCTGTGCAAGAGAGATACCCAAACCTTGTTCTTTAGCTTCAGACAGCACTTGAATGCTACGAATAGAATCTCCACCTAAAGCAAAGTAGTTATCATGAATACCGACTTGCCCGACACCGAGAACTTTAGCCCAAATAGCAGCTAATATTTTTTCTTCTCTCGTGCTGGGCGCGACAAACACATCTTCTAGTTCTGGTCTGGCATTATCAGGTGCTCTTAAAGCGCGACGATCTATTTTACCATTTGCTGTCAGTGGTAGAGATGCTAACTGTACAAAAGCACTTGGCACCATGTAGCTTGGCAGTTGGTTGCTAAGGAAGCGACGCAATTCTGGGGTTGTAAGAGATTGTTCCTGCTGTGATACTACATAAGCAACCAAACGTTTATCGCCCGGTTCGTCCTCTCGCACTACTACTACGTTTTCCCATACATCTCGATGAGTTGCCAGTAATGCCTCAATTTCTCCCAACTCAATGCGGAAGCCCCGCACCTTCACTTGATTGTCGATGCGTCCTAAATACTCTAGCTCTCCATTCGGCAAATATCGCGCCTTATCTCCTGTTTTGTATAGTCTTGCTTGCGGGTTTTTGCTAAACGGATGAGAAATAAACCTTTGTTGTGTGAGTTCGGGACGATTGAGATAGCCACGCGCTACCCCTTCCCCACCAACGTACATTTCGCCCCCAACACCAATTGGTACTGGTTGAAGATTTTCATCTAGGACATATACTTGTAAGTCGGGGATCGGACGACCGATAACACTGGCTGTACCCTGCAAATCGGCTTTGCTCAATGGGCGATAGGTAACGTGTACGGTTGTTTCTGTAATCCCGTACATATTTACCAATTGGGGTCTTGTGTCGCCGTGTCGCTCAAACCAAGGTTGCAAACTCAACAGTTCTAAAGCTTCTCCACCAAAAATAACCAGGCGCAAGTTTAACTCGCGAGTCGTTATCATTGATTGTTCGGCTTGGATTAACTGGCGGAAAGCGGAAGGTGTTTGATTGAGAACTGTAACTTTTTCTTGACACAATAACTGGTAGAAAGATTCAGGCGATCGCGTCACCAAATAAGGCACGACTACCAGTCGTCCACCATAGAGCAATGCACCCCAAATTTCCCATACGGAGAAGTCAAAGGCGTAGGAGTGGAACATTGTCCACACGTCATCGCAATTAAATTTATACCAAGCTTCTGTAGCGGCAAACAGACGAGTGACATTAGAGTGATTCACTAATACGCCTTTGGGCTTACCTGTAGAGCCTGATGTGTATATAACATAAGCTAAGTTATTAGCGATCGAATCACTAGTGGGATTATCTTTACTTCTAGTAGATATACTTTCCCAATCTGTATCCAAGCAGACTACACACGCCCCATGTTCTGGTAGCTCAGCGAGTAATTTCTCTTGACTCAACAATACCCGCACTTGTGAATCATTTAGCATATAAGCCAAGCGTTCTTGGGGATATGTTGGGTCTAAAGGTACATAAGCCCCACCCGCTTTGAGAATGCCTAGTAGTCCCACGACCATTTCTATTGAGCGTTCCACACACAAACCAACAAGTGCATCGGCTCCCACGCCCAAGGAGCGTAAGTAGTGAGCTAACTGGTTAGCACGACAGTTTAATTCCCAATATGTAAGTTGTTGATTTTCATATACAACCGCTACAGCATTTGGTGTACGCCTTACCTGCTCCTCAAATAACTGATGAATGCACTTATCTACAGAATAAGCAAGGCTGGTATCGTTCCACTCGAAAATTAACTGCTGTTGCTCGGATGGTGTCAGCAAGGGCAATTGTGCTAAGTGCTGCTCTGGGTTAGCAATAATACCTTCAAGCAATGTTTGAAAATGACCCAACATTCGAGCAATCGTTGCATCATCAAAGCGACTGGTATCGTAGCTAATTTTTACCAACAATTGTTCGCGGGCGATCGCAACTAAAGTTAGGGGATAATTAGTTTGTTCAATGCCGTGAATATTCTCTAGGTCGAAACCGTAATTGTGCGATCGCATTGTTGCATCAACAGGATAGTTCTCGAAAACAACAAGACTCTCGAACAAAGACATTTCTCTGGGAACTTCGCTAAGACCTTGAATATCTGCTAGCGAACTGTATGAGTATTGCTCAGACTCAACTTGTTGCGCCTGTAAATCCTTTAGCAAATCTAGTAATTGAGTATTTGCTGAAACTTGAACTCGCACTGGTAACGTGTTGATAAATAGCCCTACCATCGACTCAATACCCATAAGCGATGGCGGACGCCCAGACACAGTCGCGCCAAACACGACATCTGTTTCTTGGCTGTAACGACACAGTAGTATTGCCCAAACTGCCTGTATTAAATTACTAATTGTCAATTGATGCTGTCGTGCAAAAGACCCAACTGCGGCTGTTGCTGGTACTGTTAAATGAATTTGCTGTTCGCTGTAGCCAATGTTGCCATTTTCCCGGTTTGGCAATAGTTTATCCACCGCTAAAGGAGTGGGGGCGGTAAAACCTTGAAGTTTTTGCCTCCAGAATTTTTCAGCTAGAGTTAAATCTTGTTTCTGTAGCCAAGCAATATAGTTGCGGTAGTTTGGAGTTGATTGATAGTGTAAACTTTCACCCTGAGAAATTGCTTGATAAAAATACAGCAAGTCTTTGAAAACCAAAGGTAACGACCAACCATCAAGCAATAGATGATGATGACTCCAAACGAATTGATAGCTATCAGTACTCAACTGAATCAGATACAAGCGCATAAGTGGTGCAACAGACAGTTGAAAACCTTGTTGTCGCTGTGACTTTAAGAAAAGCTCTAATTGCTGTTGCTGTTCTCGTGCAGATAGCTCTTGCCAGTTATAAACCTCTACAGTAACTTTGACTTGCCGATACACAACTTGCAGTGGCTGGGACAATTGCTCCCAAACAAAACCAGTCCGCAAAATTGAATGCCTCGCTACCAACTGCTGCCAAGCTTTTTCAAATGCTTTGACATCCAAATTCCCTGTCAGAGTGCAAATGACCTGCTCGAAATAGACTCCTGAGTCTGGAGCATACAAACTCTCAAACAACATACCCTGTTGCATGGGAGAGAGCGGATAAATATCCTCAATGTTTTGCCAGTGAGTTTGTTCCAGTCCTTGTTTCAATGCTGGGCTTACTAACAGTTGGTCTAGTTTTCGTTGGTTAAGCTTAATGAGTGGGAAATCAGAAGGTGTGTAACCGCCATTTTGGGGATCTAAACAATAGGCAATGAGTTCTTGTAATGTTTTGACAAATTCTCGTGCTAAATTCTCAATTGTCGCGTGTTGATGGACATTTTTGCTGTAAATCCAATTTATTTGGAGTCGTTCTTCGGAAATGATACTGCTGATGTCTATTAAATGAGCGCGGTTATTGTTTAAACTATGCTCAACTCCAGCAGATTCATTAGCTAACTGCATCCAAGTAGATGTGTTCAGAACTCTATCGAATTGACCCAAATAATTGAAGCTAATTTGGGCTGGTGGGAACGCCTGTAGTTTAGTAACGATTTCTGAATCTTGGCTCAGATAACGCAATAACCCGTAGCCAATGCCTTTGTTAGGAATAGCACGCAGTTGTTCTTTGACAGATTTTAAAGCATCCACCGGATTTTCTGTTGCTTCTAGTTCCACAAGCACGGGGAAGATGGTTGTAAACCAACCGACAGTACGTGACAAATCCACACCATCAATAATATCTTCCCGCCCATGACCTTCTAGGTTGAACAGCGCACGGTTAGAATTTGTCCATCTTCTTAAAACCAGTACCAAAGCAGTTAGGAGGACATCGTTAATTTGAGTGTTGTAAGCTTTTGGCACATCTTGCAGTAAAGCAAGAGTTTCAATCTCATTTAACGACACTAATACCGTGCTGGTAGATGCAACAGTGTTTATTCCTCGCATACAGTCAATTGGAATAGAAGGAACTGAGGAACGAGATTCGTTTAGCCAATAAACAACCTCAGATTTGAGAGTTTCTGACTGTGCATATTCTGTTAATTTGTAAGACCAATCCTTGAAAGATGTTGTCTTCGCAGGAAGCACAATTGCTTGACCTTGAGCAAGTTGCTGGTAAGCTGTTTGCAAATCTTCTAATAAAATCCGCCAAGAAACACCATCAATCACCAAGTGGTGAATTGCTATGAATAATCGCGCCCTTTTGTCAATACCCAGAGCGAAAAAGGCAACCTGCACTAAATTTTCTGATAGATTTAAACTTGCTTGAAGGGAAGCGGCGTTAGCTTCAATTGCTGCTTGTTGTTCGCTCTCTGGAAGTGCCGATAAGTCTATCTGAGAGAAAGCAACGTTATCATTCGGAGTAGAGTGAATTTGTTGCCAAGTAAACTCAGACTGTGTAAAACACAAGCGTAGAGCATCATGATGTACGAGCAATTGTTGCAAGGCTTGCTTTAATAGCTCTGGCTTGAGGTCAGATGGTACTGAGAGCAGAAATGCTTGATTAAAGTGGTGCGGTTGGGAGAGATTTTGCTCAAAGAACCAGTGTTGAATTGGTGTAAGAGGTAATGTACCTGTGATTAATCCTTGTTCTACCTCGATCGCTTTCACTGTACCTGCTACTGCTGCCAACTGCGCGATCGTTTGATTTCCAAACAGTTGCTTGAGGGTCAGTTGCAACCCTGCTTGCTTTGCTTTGGCAAGAATTTGAATACTGAGGATGGAATCTCCACCGAGTTCAAAGAAGTTATCATGAATACCTACTTGTTTGACTCTCAGAACTTCTGCCCAAATCTGCGTTAGTATTTCTTCAATATGATTGCGTGGGGCTACAAAACTTTGTTCTACTAACCCGTGTGAGTTTGGTTCAGGCAAAGCGCGACGGTCTATCTTGCCGTTGGGAGTTAAGGGTAAAAACTCTAGGATGACGAAAGTATGTGGCACCATATACTGCGGCAGTTGCTCAGAGAGAAAGGAGCGCAACTGGCTTATAGAGGGTGCAAAGCCTTGCTTCGGTACTACATAAGCAACTAGGCGTTTATCGCCAGGAGTGTCTTCACGGGCGATGATACAAGATGCTTGCACATCGCTATGTTGGCTCAATACTGCTTCAACTTCTCCCAACTCGATGCGGAAGCCACGAATTTTTACTTGATTATCGATACGTCCTAGGTATTCAATGTTACCATCTGGTAAATAACGTGCTAAATCTCCAGTTTTGTAGAGGCGGTCAGTATTAAAGAGGTTAGGAATGAATTTTTCTTGTGTTAATTCTGGCCGATTGAGGTAGCCGCGTGCCAATCCCGCACCACCAATGTGTAACTCTCCTGGAATACCTATGGGAACTGGCTGTAGATATTGGTCAAGAATATAGATTTGCGTGTTAGAAATTGGGCGACCGATGGTTGGTGAAGTGGTTGCGCCTTGTTCTACCAAGCTATATGTTGAGTAAGTGGTGTCTTCTGAGGGACCATAGAGATTGAATACACGCTTGACTTGACTGCGCTGATAAATTTGCTGCACAAGTTGATTTTGCAGAGGTTCACCAGCTAAATTAACTGTGCGTACTTGCTGTGGTAGATTATCATCTTGAATTAACTGTGCGATCGCAGAAGGAACGGTATTAATCAGAGTGACTTGGTTGGCAGCAGTTAGAGTGGATAAGTGCAAAGCATTTTGAGCTAAGATGACTTTTCCACCTACGCTAAGAGTCACAAACAACTCAAAAACCGACAGGTCAAAACAAATAGAGGTAGAAGCTAAGACACCAGCAAGTTCTTCTTTTGTAAAAATCTCTTTTGCCCAACTCACCAAAGCCACAGGACTGCGATGCTCGATAGCAACTGCTTTTGGTCTACCTGTAGAACCGGAGGTATAAAGTACATAAGCTAGGTTTGATGACGTTACTTCGCTGACGTTAGGAATTTCGCTGGTCTGGGCAAACTCGCAAGCTCCAGTATCCAAATAGACAATGCGAGCTTGATGCTCGAGTAGTTTCTTACTTAGATGCTGTTGCGTAAGCAACACTGAAACTTGAGCATCTTCTAACATGAAGCGCAGACGCTCAGTAGGATACTCAGGATCGAGTGGCACATAAGCCCCACCCGCCTTGAGAATACTCAGTAACCCTACAACCATTTCTATGGAGCGATCGACACAAACACCTACAAGCACATTTGGTTTTACACCCAAAGACCGCAAGTCATGCGCCAATTGATTAGCACGAGTGTTCAACTGCTCGTAGGTCAATTGTTCGCCTTCAAACACAACTGCTACTGCATCCGGAGTACGTTCAACCTGCTCCTCAAATAACTGATGGATGCACTTATTCTCAGGGTAATCTGCCTGAGTATTATTCCACTCCACTAATAACTGTTGTTGCTCGGTCGTTGTCAGTAAAGGTAATTGGGAAATTCGCTCTTGGGGGTTAGCAACAATACCTTCGAGCAATGTGACAAAACGATCGGTCAATCGCTTAATGGTGGAAGCATCAAATAAATCAGTGTTGTATTCCCACGCACCGACCAGTCCGGTAGGCGTGTTCTCCATTCCTAAAGTTAAATCAAATTTGGCCGTTCCACTCTCTACCGCCAATGGACTGACAGTTAACCCAGCCAAATCTAATTGATATTGAGAATTATTATTAAGTACAAACATTACCTGAAACAGAGGCGCATGGCTGAGATCTCGTTCTGGCTGCAAAGCCTCTACTAGCATTTCAAAAGGTAAATCCTGATGAGCATAGGCGTCTAGAGCCATTTCCCGCACACGAGCTAGTAACTCGCTAAAGCTAGGATTGCCTGAGACATGAGTACGTAATACTAGTGTATTGACAAAAAAGCCAATTAACCCTTCTAATTCAGAGCGATCTCGGTTGGCAATCGGTGAGCCAACTAAAATATCTTCTTGTCCTGTATAGCGATAAAGTAAAGTATCAAATGCTGCCAACAGTGTCATGAACAAGGTTACTCCTTGCTCTTGGCTGAGTTTTTTCAGTTTTTGAGTTAACTCAACAGAGAGTGCAAACTTTTGATATGTGCCAGCAAAGGTTTGCACAGCAGGTCTAGGTCTGTCTGCGGGCAGTGTTAATAAAGTTGGTGCATCTGCCAATTGTTTTTGCCAATAATCCAATTGGCTTTGCAATACATTACCTTGCAACCACTGTCGCTGCCAGAGCGCAAAGTCTGCATACTGAATTGGTAGTGGCGTTAAGGGTGAAAGCTGACCTTGAGAATAAGCAGTGTACAGCGATGCGAGTTCTTGAACAAATACACCCATTGACCAGCCATCCGAGACAATGTGGTGCATACACACTAATAAGGCGTGTTCTGTCTCGGATAGGACTATTAATGTTGCTCGAACTAATGCTTGTGTTGCCAATTCAAACGTTTGAGTAGCGTGTTGTTGCGCTAATTGTTGTGCAGCTATTTCTTGTTCGGCTGTAGATAAATGCTGTAAATCAACAACTGATACTGTCCAATTCCTTTGCGTTTGAATAATTTGAGTTAGCTGTCCATCAACTGCAATGAAGTTGGTGCGTAAGGCTTCGTGGCGAGCAATTATTTCTTGTAAGCTTTGTTCCAAGGCAGATTGATTGAGAGTCCCAACAATACGTAAAGCTATGGGGATATTGTATAAGGCAGTGTTCGGCTCGAACTGGTCTAAAAACCACATCCGTGTTTGAGCAAATGATAGTGGTAATTCTGCATCTTTTGCCCGTCTTAAAATCGGTGGGGAAATCAGTTCTTTGTTTTGTTGTTGTAATTGCCCGATCGATTGTGCTAATTCGGCAACTGTTGCTTTTGCAAACAACTCTCGTAATGGTAGTTCCACTTTGAAAATGTTGCGGATGCGTGAAACTAGTTGCGTTGCTAGTAGCGAATGTCCGCCAAGTTCAAAGAAGTTATCATAAATCCCCACTGCCTCTACTTTTAACACCTGTGCCCAAATTTGTACCAGTATTTCCTCCACAGGTGTGCGTGGGGCGACATACTTTTCTAGTCGCGTGCTGTCTAACTCTGGTTTGGGCAAAGCGCGACGGTCTACTTTGCCGTTGGGAGTTAGCGGTAAGGACTCCAAGATGACGAAAGCACTTGGCACCATGTACTCTGGGAGTTTTGTTTTTAGGTACTGCCGTAGTTCGCTAATTGTGGGTGTAGAGTCTTGATGTGGCACTATGTAGGCGACTAGGTATTTATCAGATCTGGTATCTTCACGGGGAATGACACAAGATGCTTGCACATGGCTATTTTGACTGAGTGCGGCTTCAATTTCTCCCAGCTCAATGCGGAATCCGCGTATTTTTACTTGATTGTCAATACGTCCTAAGTATTCAATATTGCCATCTGGTAAATAACGTGCCAAGTCCCCTGTTTTATATAATTTTGAATTGTCAAAAGGGTTGTTAATAAATCTTTCCTGAGTCAGTTCGTCACGATTGAGGTAGCCTCTTGCTAGCCCCACGCCACCAATATGCAACTCTCCCGGCACACCCACGGGTACTGGTTGTAAATTACGATCTAGAATGTAGACTTTTGTATTAGCGATCGCTTTCCCAATGCTTGGTGATATCTGCTCTTGTTCTTTGGCAACTACCAGCCCAGAAGTTGTAACAACAGTATTCTCGGTTGGACCATAATTATTCACGACTTGGAAGGGAATTAACTCTGATGGATATTGATGAAGCTTATCTCCACCAGTTAGGATAGTTCGTAAAGCCAAACCTTCAGTTGGCCATGCCAAAGACAAGAATTCCTGAGCTAGTGGTGTTGGCAGGAAACTGATAGTAATCTTGTTGGAAATCAGCCAGTCTCGTAGATTTTCTAGGGAACTAAGCAGTTGAGATTTGACTAAGTAGATGGTTGCTCCTGCGGTGAGGTAAGGCCATAATTCCCAAACCGCAGCGTCGAATGCTGTTCCTGCTAGCTGAGTAGCTTTGTCTGAGGAAGTGATTTCAAAGGCGCGTTGGTGCCAGAACACCAAATTTAACAACCCTTGATGAGCAATCAGCACTCCCTTAGGTTGACCTGTAGAACCAGAGGTATAAATTGTATAAGCTAAATGAGTTGCTTGTGTCTCAGGGATTGGATTGTCCTGACTGAACTGAGAAATTATCTCAGCCTTAGTATCCAAACAGACAATCTGTGTTTTCTGCTGAGCTAGTCTATCAACAAGTCGCTGCTGGGTCAACAATACTGGAGCTTGAGCATCTTCGAGCATAAAGTGCAAACGCTCGGTTGGGTACTCGGGGTCAAGTGGTAAATATGCTCCACCCGCCTTGAGAATGCCTAATAGTCCCACGACCATTTCTATTGAGCGTTCCACACAAATACCCACCAGTACATCTGCTCCTACTCCCAAAGACTTGAGGTAATGTGCCAACTGGTTAGCACGGCAATTTAACTGGTGATAGGTAAGTTGTTGCTTTTCAAATACAACTGCTACAGCATCAGGGATACGGTCAACCTGTTCCTCAAACAACTGATGAATGCACTTATCTAGGGGATAATTAACACTTGTATCGTTCCACTCGACAAGTAATTGCTGTTGCTCAGATGGTGTCAGTAGGGGTAGTTGGGAAATTTTCTGTTGTGGGTTAGCGATAATACCCTCAAGTAATGTCAAAAAATGACCCGTCATGCGCTCAATGGTATTAGCATTAAACAAATCAGTGTTGTACTCCCACACACCTACTAGTCCATTGGAGGTCTTCTGCATTAATAAAGTTAAATCGAACTTGGCAGTTATACCTTTTACTTTTAGGTGATTAACAGTTAATCCAGCTAACTCCAATTCAGATAGAGAATTATTCTGGAGTGAAAACATCACCTGGAACAGTGGTGTATGGCCCAGATCCCGTCCTGGCTGCAATGCTTCGAGTAGCATTTCAAAAGGTAAGTCCTGATGAGTATATGCCTGCATTGCCATGTTTCTAACACGATCCAATAATTCGCTAAAGCTCGGATCGCCTGCCAAGTCAGTACGCAGGACCAAGGTATTGACAAAAAAACCAATTAACCCTTCGATTTCAGAGCGATCGCGGTTAGCGATGGGAGACCCCACCAATATATCTTCTTGTCCCGTGTAACGATAAAGTAGTGTATCAAATGCTGCCAACAACGTCATGAACAAGGTGGCTCCCTGCTCCTGACTTAGTTTTACCAATCTATTAGTTAACTCAACTGATAGTGGAAATTCTTGATATGCCCCAGAGAAAGTCTGCACAGCAGGTCTGGGTCTATCTGTGGGTAGGGGCAATAAAGTTGGTGCATTTGCTAGTTGTTGCTGCCAGTACGAGAGTTGACTTTGCAATACATTCCCTTGCAACCAATGTCTCTGCCATAAGGCGAAATCTGCATACTGTACAGATAGCGGTGCTAAGGGTGACGGCTGACCTGTTGAATAAGCATTGTAGAGCGATGCTAGTTCTTCGATCAACACGCTCATTGACCAGCCATCAGAGACAATGTGGTGCATACACAGCAATAAAACATGTTCTGTCTCGGACAGCACTACCAATGTTGCCCTAACTAACGCTCCGTGTTCCAAGTCAAACGCTTGAATCGCTTGTTGTTGCGCTAATTGCTGTGCGGCAATTTCTTTTTCACTGTTTGTTAAATGTTGCAACTGGACAAAATTAACAGTCCAATTCGTCTGTTGTTGAATAATTTGAGTTGGTTTTCCATCAATGACGATGAAGTTGGTGCGTAAAGCTTCGTGACGAGCAATGATTTCTTGTAAGCTTTGTTCTAAAGCAACTTGATTGAGCGTTCCCAGAATACGCAACGCTATAGGTATATTATAAAAAGAACTATTTGGTTGTAACTGGTCTAAAAACCAAAGACGCTGTTGAGCAAACGACAGTGGTAATTCAGTATTTTCTGACCTAGGTACAATAGGTGGTGTATGAAGTTCTAAATTCTGTTGCTGTAATTGCGCGATCGATTGAGCTAATTCAGCAACTGTAGCGGCAGCAAATAACTCTCGCAATGGTAGTTCTACTGTAAAAATGTTGCGGATGCGTGAAACCAGTTGCGTTGCTAATAGAGAATGTCCGCCTAATTCAAAGAAGTTATTGTGAATGCTCACTTGTTCTACTTTGAGAACTTGCGCCCAAATTTGTGCCAGTATTTCCTCAACAGGTGTGCGTGGGGCGACATATTTTTCCAGTCGCGTACTGTCTAACTCTGGTTTGGGAAGGGCGCGACGATCTACTTTGCCGTTGGGAGTTAGCGGTAAAGACTCCAAGATGACGAAAGCACTTGGCACCATGTACTCTGGAAGTTTTGCCTTGAGAAACTGACGCAATTGGTTAGTCGTAAGCGATTCATCACTCACGACTGCATAAGCAACCAAACGTTTATCGCCCGGTTCATCCTCTCGCACTACCACTACGTTTTCCCACACATCTCGATGAGTTGCCAGTAATGCCTCAATTTCTCCCAACTCAATGCGGAAGCCCCGCACCTTCACTTGATTGTCGATGCGTCCTAAATACTCTAGCTCTCCATTCGGCAAATATCGCGCCTTATCTCCTGTTTTGTATAGTCTTGCTTGCGGGTTTTTGCTAAACGGATGAGAGATAAACCTTTGCTGTGTCAGTTCGGGACGATTGAGATAGCCACACGTCACTCCTTCCCCACCAACATACATTTCGCCTCCGACACCAATTGGTACTGGTTGAAGATGTTCATCGAGGACATACACTTGTAAGTCGGGGATCGGACGACCGATGACACTGGCTGTACTGTGCAAATCGGCTTTGCTCAATGGGCGATAGGTAACGTGTACGGTCGTTTCTGTAATCCCGTACATATTTACCAATTGGGGTCTTGTGTCGCCGTGTCGCTCAAACCAAGGTTGCAAACTCAACAGTTCTAGGGCTTCTCCACCAAAAATAACCAGGCGCAAGTTCAACTCGCGAGTCGTTGTCATTGATTGTTCGGCTTGAATTAACTGGCGGAAGGCGGAAGGTGTTTGATTGAGAACTGTAACTTTTTCTTGAGACAATAACTGGTAGAAAGATTCAGGCGATCGCGTCACCAAGTAAGGCACGACTACGAGTCGTCCACCATACAGTAATGCACCCCAAATTTCCCATACGGAGAAGTCAAAGGCGTAGGAGTGGAACATTGTCCACACGTCATCAGAGTTAAATTTATACCAAGCTTCTGTAGCGGCAAACAGACGAGTGACATTAGAGTGATTCACTAAAACACCTTTGGGCTTACCTGTGGAACCGGAAGTGTAGATGACGTATGTTAGGTTATCTGGTGTTACAGTGTTTGCAGGATTCGAGTTGCTGTTTTGCGCTATCTTTTCCCAGTCGGTATCCAAACAAACTACACGCGCCTGGTGTTTGGGAACAGACTCTACTAATTGCTGTTGGGTTAATAGCACTGAAAGTTGAGCGTCTTCTAACATAAAGCTCAAACGCTCAGTCGGGTACTCTGAATCAAGTGGTACATAAGCACCACCTGCCTTGAGAATCCCCAGTATGCCCACAATCGTTAAGGGCGATCGCTCTACACACAACCCGACCAGCACATCGGCTTTCACACCCAAAGACCGCAAGTAATGCGCTAATTGATTAGCGCGAGTATTCAACTGCTGATAAGTGAGTTGTTGATTACCAAACACAACTGCTACTGCATCAGGTGTACGTTGAACCTGCTCCTCAAATAACTGATGGATACACTTATCCTGGGAATAGTTTACTTGAGCGCTGTTCCACTCCACCAATAATTGATGACGTTCTGCGATGGTCAAAAGTGGTAATTCTGCAACTCGCGCTTTGGGATTGGCAACAATAGCTTGTAATAAAGTTTGAAAGTTTTGAGCTATGCGGGCAATGGTTGCCGCATCAAATAAGTCTGCACTGTAAGACCATACGCCTTCTAAACCTCCTGAAACTTCCCAGTAGTTGACTTCAAGATCGAACCTGACCATTTCATCAAGTGGCAAGGACATTTTCTGGAAGGTTAAACCGGGCAAATCCCAAAAAGACTGTGAGGCATTCTGTAGGGAAAACATCACTTGTACTAGGGGATTGCGGCTTAAATCTCGTTCTGGTTGCAGCTTTTCCACCAACATTTCAAAGGGCAAGTCCTGATTGGCATAAGCTGATAATGTGGTTTGCCGCACTTGCGCTAAGAAGTCAGCAAAGCTGGGGTTGCCAGATAGATCGCCCCTTAATGCTATAGTATTAGCAAAAAAACCTATGAGCTGCTCGACGCTCTTGTTGTTGCGGTTAGCTATGGGAGAGCCAACAATAATATCTAACTGACCGCTGTAACGAGAGAGTAAGACCAAAAAAGCTGCCAGTAGAGTCATAAATAAGGTTACATCTGACTCTTGGCTCAACTGCTTGAGACGTTCTGTAAGAAGGCGATCCAGTTTAAACCGCTCAATGCCACCTCGGAAGGTCTGAACTGGAGGACGTGGTTTATCAGTAGGTAATTCTACTGTAACAGGGGCATCAGCTAACTTTTGCTGCCAGTAATTCATCTGGCGTTCCAGAACTTCGCCTGTCAACCACTGACGTTGCCAAACTGCAAAGTCAGCATACTGAATGGGTAATTCTGGTAGTGGGTTGGTCAATCCTTGAGTAAAAGCTGCATACAGTTGGGATAAATCATTTTTGAAGATGTTCAAAGACCAGCCATCGTAGATGATGTGGTGCATCTTCAACAGCAGTACAGACTCCTGCTCGTTGAGTTGGAGTAGAGCGAATTGTATTAATGGCCCAACAGCTAGATCGAAGGGGTGGGACGCAAAAGATTGTGCTATTTGCCCGATTTGGTAAGTTTGCTCCTGGGCTGACAATTCCCGTAAATCATGGACGGGCAAAGTTAAGGCAGAGGGACCAATCACCTGTACGGGTTGCCCGTCTGCTATAGGAAAAGTTGTTCTTAAGATTTCATGGCGGCGAATGAGTTCGCTCAAGCTCTGCTCTAGTGCAACTATATTCAGCGACCCATTTAGTCTTTGAGCATCGAGCAAATTATAAGAACGACTGTCTGGTGACAAATGGTGCAAAAACCAGAGTCGCTGTTGAGCAAAAGACAGGGGTAGCTTACCATCCCGCGATACTCTTTGAATGGGTAATTGATGAGATGTTTTGACCTGCTTTGCTTGCTGTAAAAACAGGATAATTTCTGTTTTACGTGCAGCTATTTCTTGACGTAGTGTAGGAGTTAACGCCCCTTCAGGTGCATGACAGCGCAAGCGATTGCCATCTACCTCTAGTTCTATACTTAAGTTTGTCAGGTGACGAACAAATTCAACAATGCTGTTAGTCATGCTCAAAACTCCACTACTTCGCTACTGGCTTCTTTAACTGATAAATTTTGTGTTACCAAATCCACTACTTCTATGTAAGCTGCTATCCCCGCTACTGTGGGAGACTCAAACATCATTTGTATGGATAGATCGAGTCCAAAAACTGAGTTAATCTCTGACAAAACTTGGGTAGCGAGTAAGGAATGTCCTCCCAGTTCAAAGAAGTTATCATTAACACCAATACGTTCAACGCCTAAAACTTCACTCCAAATTTGAGCGACCTGAGCTTCAATGGAGGTACGAGGTAAAACAAAGCCAGTAGAAAGATTTCTAGTTGCGGCATCAGGTGTTGGTAGAGCGCGACGATCTACTTTGCCATTGGGGGTTAAGGGCAGGTCATTGAGAACAACAAAAGCTTGAGGCACCATATAATCGGGTAGCTTCTGTTGAATATACTCACGCACCTGTGGCACTAGTTTCTGAACTAACTTGCCGTATAAAGGATTATTGGTGCAGTCAGTCCAAGGTTTGGTAATGACGGCTGAACTATCCCAAAAAGCAATCCCCTTTTGTCTGTCAGATGTCTGCGTTGAACTATTGCGGCACAATACCACATCATAGCAACCATCCTGACTGCTCTCCCACCAACTTAGGTGGACATCATAGCCAAGTTGCTGACCCAACTGGTAGAACTGTTCTGGGTCGATCCCAACTGTTGGCTGTTGTGCGAGTACTTGCCGCAGTTGGTTGACTGTTTCAACAGCTGGGGGATTTTCCAACCATTGCCAAATCTGTAATGCTTGCTGCACGCGTTGATTCGGCACACGCCTGATTCCTAGCTGTTTTGGTTGCTCTTTTTGCAGTCGATTTTGAATTTGCGTAAAGGAGAGCCCGTCTAGCTGCCAGTTTAACCAAGGAATGACTCTATTTTGAACGTGAGTACCAATATGGAGGGTAACATCATAGCGGAATTGGGTTAACTCATTTTGAGCGTAACCGCGTTTGGGCTGAATCTCTACCGAACCAATCTGCGGAAAACGTGTCTGGAGGGCAATAAAGAAACCCGGATCGATAACCAATTCTTCCTCGGTGGCCATACTCTGATGTACCTGTTGCTGCCATTGCTCAATAGTTTTATCCCCAGCAGCTTGGGACAACTGTACGGCTGCATGGTATGGTTCTAGCAATGGCAAGCTGCGGACATCGCCCACGAAGATTGTACCCTGTTGAGCAATTGTGGCGATCGCTCCTTCTAGAACTTGCAACAGATACTCAATGCTGGGGAAATATTGGACGATTGAGTTCAATATAACAGTGTCAAATTCTCCTTGTGGGATGCCGTCAAAGTTATCTGCAAGTTGGTGCAATAACTGCACGCGATCTAGACCATCAACTGTGCTGCATACTTGCTCAACGTGCTGTATGGCGGCGATGGAATAATCTGTTCCCCAATACTGTTGACAGTGCTTGGCAAGACGAGATAACAATAATCCCGTTCCACAACCAATTTCTAATACGCGCTGGGGAAAGTTAGCTTGAATGCGGTTGACTGTATTCTCAACCCACTCCTGCATTTCTCGGTCTGGGATGGGCTGTCTGGTATAACTGCTGTTCCAACCTGCAATATTAAACGTCAGGTTATCTGTGGATGTTTGATTTTGGCTGTAGAGTTGTTCGTAAAGCATTTGCCAATCACTAACATACTCACTTTGCCATTGAGAAACTTCCTGAGGTAATGTTGGACGATGAAGCGCAGGAACTAAGTAAGCTACCAGACGTTTATCGCCGGGGGTGTCTTCTCTTACTACTACAACACTCTCTTGCAGCAACGGGTGTTGACTCAAAACGGTTTCAATTTCTCCTAATTCGATACGGAAACCGCGAATTTTCACCTGATAATCAATTCGACCGAGAAATTCAATATTCCCATCACTTAAGTAACGTGCTTTATCCCCGGTTTTGTAGAGGCGGTCGGAAGAGGGGAAAGACGGGTGCAATTTATCTTTTGCTCCCTTGCTTCGACTAAAGGGATTGGGAATAAATTTCTGTTGTGTTAACTCCGGTCGATTGAGATATTCTTTTGCTAGACCATCGCCGCCGATATAAATTTCTCCTGGTACACCAACGCCCACAGGCTGTAGTTGGGGATCTAATAAATAGATTTGTGTGTTGGCAATTGCTTGCCCGACGGGAATGGTTGTAGCGTCTTCGGGGATATCTTTTACTAAGTACCAAGAACTAAATGTTGTGTTCTCTGTCGGTCCATAAACATGGAGCAGTCGCTGCGGCGCACCATTCTTGAGTACTTCTTGCACCCATTTAGGATCGACGGCTTCGCCGCCAAATAGGAGATGTCGTAGTGAATTGAAAGCAAAGGGGACTTCCTGAGCGATTTGATTGAACAAGGCAGTTGTTAAGAATAACACGCTGACACCTTGCGATCGCAGAAAAGCGGCGAATTCTCTTGGCGATAGTGCTAACTCTTTGCTGACTCCTACCAACCGCGCCCCATTCAATAATGCACCCCAGATTTCAAAGGTTGCAGCATCAAAGGCATAATTTGAGGCTTGGGCAATAACATCTGTTGGTTCTATGTTGATATAGTTTGTGTTAATTACCAAGCGGTTCACAGCTCGGTGATCGACAGCTACTCCTTTGGGTTTCCCTGTAGAACCGGAAGTGTAAATGACATAAGCGAGATTGCTCGATGTTACTGCTGCTGTGGGGTTTTGCTGGCTTTCAAGAGCGATCGCACCTGCATCAGTATCAAAGCAAACAACACGCGCTTGGTGTTTGGGAATTGCATCAGTTAATTTCTGTGTTGTCAACAGTACCGATATCTGTGTGTCTTCTATGATAAAAGCCAAACGCTCTTTAGGATATTCTGTATCCAAAGGCACATATGCCCCACCTACCTTAAGAATTGCCAATAACCCAACAACCATAGATACAGAACGTTCCACACAAATACCCACCAGCACGCCTGGTTTCACCCCCAGTTTTTGCAGGTAATGTGCTAGTTTATTTGCCTGTGCATTCAACTCCTGATAAGTAAGCTTTTGTTGTCCAAAAACCACCGCAACTGCATTACTGTTCCGTTCCGCTTGGACTGCAAACAAATCATGAATACATTGTTCTCTTGGATAATCCGTTTGGGTAGCGTTCCACTCTACTAACAATTGATGCTTCTCTTGTGCTGTCAGTAGAGGTAATTGACTGACTAGTTGTTCTAGATTAGTAACAATCGCTTCCAGCAAATTCTGGAAATGTGTCATCATCCGAGCGATCGTTACCGAATCAAATAAATCGCTGCTGTAATAGCAAAAGCCCTCAAGACCTTCAGCAACTTCCCAGAGGTGAACTTCTAGGTCAAACCGTACCGCCTCAAGCCCCCAATGCATTTTCTCAACTGTTAAACCGGGCAAATCCCAGGGGTTTGTGGGCGCATTCTGAAGGGCAAACATCACTTGTACCAGTGGGTTGCGATCTAAATTGCGCTCCAGTTGCAACTCTTCAACTAACATCTCGAAGGGCAAGTCTTGACGATCGTAAGCGTTTTGAGTCACTTGTCGTACCTGCTCCAGCAAGGCTTTTAAAGTCAGTTCTGCAGACAGATCGAATCTGAGTGCTAAGGTATTGACAAAAAAGCCAATTAACCCTTCAATTTCTTTGCGGTTGCGATTTGCGATCGGAGAACCAATGACAAGATCTGTTTGACCGCTATAGCGAGACATTAACACGACAAATCCCGCCAATAGTGTCATAAACAGAGTTGTTCCAGACTTGTGGCTCAGTTGTCTGAGCCGAGAAGTTAGCAAAGCATTTAGTTGAAATCGCTCTGTTCCTCCTCGAAAAGTTTGGATAGCTGGGCGGGGACGATCCGTAGGTAATTCCAACAAAGGTGGCGCTGCGGCTAACTGTTGTTTCCAATAACTTAATTGAGGTTCAAGTACCTGAGTTGTCAGCCATTGGCGCTGCCATAAGGTAAAGTCGGCATATTGTACGGATAACTCTGGTAATTCAACCGCACTATCCGTGGTAATGGCTCGATAATGGGCAGAGAGTTCGCGGTTCAGCACGCCTATTGACCAACCATCAGCAGCAATATGATGAATGACTACTAGCAGTACATACTCATCAGTCGCAACTTGCCACATCTTGACCCGCAACACGGGATCTTTCGCAAGATCGAAGGGTTTGTAAGCTTCTTCGAGCGCTAGTTGTTCTACTTGTTGCCAGGGATCTGCCACATTTTGCAGATCCACCACTGGTAATATTATGGCTAGATCGGGGGCTATTACCTGTATTGGCTTGTCATGCTTGATTTCAAAACGAGTCCGCAGAACTTCATGCCGCCGTACCATCTCTCCAACCGCTTGTTCCAAAGCTTTGATATTGAGATTCCCCACCAAACGCATGGCGAAAGGCATTGTATAGGCACCACTTTCGCCTTCTAAATGATGGAGAAACCACAGACGTTCTTGCGCCCAAGATAGCGGTATGTTTTTTCTTGTGGAAACGGGTAAAATTGCTGGAAGCGTCAAGCTCGAACCAGTTTCCAGTTCGCGTAAGATGACTTCACTTAACTGCGCGATCGCCGGTGACTCAAATAAAGAACGCAACGGTAACGAAATCCCAAAGGCTTCTGGCAAGCGGGAAATTACCTGCGTAGCTATTAGAGAATGTCCTCCTAGTTCAAAGAAATTATCGTGAATGCCTACTTTCTCTAACCTCAGTACTTGAGACCAAATCAGTGCTAATTTTTCCTCAATGGAGTTGCGGGGTGCAACAAATTTATCTGCTATCTCACTAAGTAAATCTGGTGCTTTTAAGGCACGGCGGTTTACCTTACCGTTGGGAGTCAGGGGTAGGGCTTCTAGAATAACGAAAGCACTAGGAACCATGTAATCTGGCAGTTTAGCTTTCAGGAATTGCCGCAATTCTCTGTTTGTCGGTATCACCTCTTTTTGCGGCACTACGTAGGCGACTAACTGCTTTTGTCCTGGGATATCTTCACGCACAATGACGCTAGATACTTGTACATCGCCATGTTGACTCAGTGCTGATTCAATTTCACCCAATTCGATCCGGAACCCGCGAATTTTTACCTGATTGTCAATACGTCCTAAGTATTCAATGTTGCCATCCGGTAGATAACGTGCTAAATCCCCACTTTTGTAGAGGCGGTCGGAAGAGGCAGAGGGGAAAGACGAGTGCAAGTTATCATGTGCTCCCCTGCTCCCCTGCTTCCCTGCTTCCTTGCTTTGACTAAAGGGATTGGGAATAAATTTCTCTTGTGTCAACTTAGGACGGTTGAGGTAGCCTCGTGCCAAAGAGACACCACCAATGTGCAATTCTCCTGGTATACCGACGGGTACAGGCTGTAAGAACCTGTCCAGGATGTAAATCTGCGTGTTCGCAATAGGACGGCCAATCGGAGGAAGTAACGGCCAAGTCTCTACTGGATTAGCCAAAGTTAAATTGGTTACAACATGGCTTTCCGATGGCCCATAATGATTGTGCAACGTACAATCATTTAATTTGCTTAACCATTGAGAAATCGCGGGGGTAATCTGCAACTGTTCCCCAGCAGTAATAATTTCCCTTAGATTATTAGTAACTGATTCACTATCAACAGCGACTTCAGCTAATTGCTGCAACGCAACAAAGGGAACAAACAGCCTCTCAACAGCTTTTTCTTGCAGAAAATCTAACAAAGCCAAAGCATCTAGTCGCAATTCTTCCCTAATCAAAAGCAATGTGCCTCCCGAAAACCAGGTAGTGAATATTTCTTGGAAGGAGACATCAAAGCTGATAGGAGCAAATTGCAGTGTTCTTGCTCCGCCAGAAATTGTATTATTTTGCAGTTGCCATAGAATCAGATTGCAAAGAGCAAGTTGATTCATAGCTACACCTTTAGGTTGACCTGTAGAACCTGAGGTGTAAATTACATAAGCTAAGTTAGTTGCTTTTACATTGGTAATTAGACTATCTCGATCCGATCGAGAAATTGATTCCCAATCAGTATCCAAACAGATAAACTCCGCTTGATGATTCTGTAACCTTTTAAGCAATTTTTGTTGAGTCAACAGGATGGAAACATCTGCATCTTGCAGCATGAAGCTTAAACGCTCTTGGGGATATTCAGGGTCAAGTGGCACATAAGCCCCGCCTGCCTTGAGAATGCCCAAAATTCCTACCACCATTTCTAGCGAGCGCTCTACACAAATACCAACCAGCACATCTGGTTTTACACCTAATGAGCGTAAGTAATGAGCTAATTGGTTAGCACGAGAATTTAATTGGTGGTAAGTCAGTTGTTGATTTTCAAATACTACAGCTACAGCATCGGGTGTAAGCTCAACCTGCTCTTCAAACAAATGATGGATACATTTATCTTTTGGATACTCTGTTTGAGTATTGTTCCATTCCACTAATAACTGTTGTTGTTCAATTGTTGTTAGTAGAGGTAATTCCAAAATAGACTGCTGTGGATTAGCAACAATACCTTCCAGTAAGGTCACAAAATGCCCCGCCATGCGGGTAATTGTAGCTTGCTCAAATAAGTCAGAGTTATATTCTAAACTTGCACTCAGTCCTTGCTCGCTCTCTGTTATCGACAAAGTTAAATCATATTTAGCTGTTGAGCTTTCTATTTCTAGGCGAGTTAGAGATAAACCAGGTAATTCTAATTTTCCAGGTGGCGTATTTTGTAAAATAAACATCACCTGAAATAATGGGGAGTAGCTGAGGTTTCTTTCTGGCTGTAAAGCTTCTACTACTTTCTCAAACGGTACATCTTGGTGAGAGTACGCTTCCATTGCTACTTGGCGCACTCTTTGCAGCAACTCCCAAAAGCTGGGATTTCCAGAAACGTCAGTACGCAACACTAAAATATTGACAAAAAAGCCGATGAGAGATTCTATTTCACTACGGTTGCGGTTAGCTATTGGGGAACCGACGATAATATCTTGTTGGTTGCTGTAGCGTGATAGTAAGATGACAAAGCCAGTCAGCAGAGTCATAAATAAAGTTGAGCCTGACTTTTCGCTTAGGCTTTTGAGTTTTTGAGTCAGACAATCGCCTAGCTGAAAGTGCTTGACACCGCCACGGTTTGTCTGCATGACTGGGCGCATTCGGTCGGTAGGAAGTTCTAGCAGGGGAGGCGATCCTGCTAATTGTTGCTTCCAATAGTTCAGCCGATCGTCCATGACTTGGCCTTGCAGCCACTGTTTCTGCCAAACAGCAAAGTCTGCGTACTGGATAGGCAGTTTAGGTAGGGGAGAGGACTTGCCAATAGAAAAAGCTGTGTAGCAAGCTGTCAGTTCACGCCACAAAATACCTTCAGACCAACCATCAAAGGCAATGTGATGGACGCTCAGGAGTAACACATATTCATTCTCACCCAGATGCAACAAGGAAGAACGCAACAGCGATCCTCGTGCTAGATCGAAGGGTTGTTGAACTTCTTTTTTGACCAGTTGTAAAACTTGAGTTTCTCTTTCTTTCTTAGGAAGTTCTTGAAGATCTACTATAGGTAAGGTCAATTTGAAGCTGGGAGCGATCGCCTGAACACGTGTGTTTTCCGCAACTACAAATGTAGTTCGCAATGTTTCATGGCGTTGGATGATTTCATTTAGACTATTTTCTAATGCCGTAATGTTTAACAAACCCTGAAGCCGAAAAGCAAAGGAAACATTATAAGTAGAGCTATCTGACTGCAACTGGTAAAGGAACCATAATCTTTCTTGAGAAAAAGACAAAGGCAAGTCTTCATTCCGAGATACAGGTACTAAAGCTGGAGCTTGATTTTGTACTTCAAGAATGCTTGCGATCGCTTGCCAAATATCTTCTCCTGTTTTTACTGACTTGCTTGGTTCTAGTGGATTTCTTTCCGTAGAATTACTCATTGTAGTCTTTTTGCTTCAGGTTTGCAGGGATATATTGAGTTTCTAAAAATGCTTAGCCTTGCTTTTCATTAATTAGCTTGACAATACTTGCTACATTTTGAAAATTTTCTGCATTAATATCACTAGCTACAAATTGAATCCCAAAAGTATTCTGTAGTTTAAGCACAAGTGTCATGGCATTGACAGAATCTAGACCTATGCTAAAAAGATTGCTATAATCTGACAAATCATCACTATTTATATTTGGTAAAAGACTTAGTACAATGTTTTTAGTTTTTTGTTCTATTAAATCAATACTTCTCATGATTTTATCAGTTCTGATAGGTGATCGATTAAATTTTTTCTTAGTACTTTGCCTAATGGGCTTTTGGGAATTTCCTCACGAAATTCGATAAGTTTTGGAACTTTAAAATCAGCTAACTTGCCTTTGCAATAAGATAAGATATCATTTTCGTCACAAATATTTCGGTTTTGAGGGACAATAACCGCCTTAATAATTTCTCCTGCATACAAACCTTTGATACCAACAACAACGGCTTCTTTAACTTGATGATGAGTTATCAAGATATTTTCTATTTCTAGTGGATCGACTTTGTGACCTCCTGTATCAATGAAGATTTGCTTTCTACCAGTAATATAAACGCGTCCTGCTTCATCTTTCTTACCTAAATCACCCGTAAAAAATGAACCATTTTTAAATACTTGTTGATTTAATTCTGGTTTATTACTATATCCTTGTGTCAGTGCTTGACTTTTAATAACTATTTCTCCAATACTTCCAGTTGGAAGTTCTTTACCTGTATCATCAATAATTTTAATTTCAATATTTTTTAAAGGACATCCTACAGAATCGTATGTATTTTTTAGATCTTCATCTAGATTGATCGCCACAGAACCTGCTTCTGTGCAACCGTACAGTTGTCTCACAGGAATGCCAAATCTTTGAAAAAATTTATCAAAAATCTCTTTTGATAAAAAGTTACCGGCAGAAAAGCACAGTCTCAGCCTGGAAACATCAAATTGAGTATCATCTGGTGTTTCTGCTAGAGTATTAAATATATAAGGAACAGCAGGTAAGATAGTAATTTTTTCTTTTTCTATAATTTCTAATACTCTGGAACGTCTAAAAACAAATGGTACTTCGATGGCTTTTCCCTGATGTAAAACTTGTTCTAAAATCACTAAAGTAGCACCATTACAAGTAGCTGCTAGTAGGCAATTTCCTAAACCATGCGCGTGATAAAGTGGCACTACGCATAAAATATTATCTGCTGGAGTTATATTAATAGTTTCAGTAAAATTTTTAACTTCGTGATATAAATTATTTTGATTTCTACAAACTTTCTTAGGTTTACCTGTAGAACCAGAAGAATATTGATAAAGTACATTACCTGTAAAAGTAGAGGGATTAGAGTTTTTTTCTGCAATTGTTGAGTTATTTACTTCTTTGGTAAGTAAAGCAATATCATCCAAAACAATTAACTCTATTTTTTTATCAATTTTTGATATAATTTTACGACTAATTTCTGCCCCATCGCTATTGGTAATTATTGCATTAACATTGCTGTCAATAATGTAGTATTTAAGTTCATCCTCTTTAAAAAGAGGATTAATGGGCAAAGCTATAGCATTCAATTCTGCGATCGCATAAAAAGCGATCGCAAACTCCGTACTGTTAGGTAAAATTAAGGCTATACAGTCACTTTTGGCAATACCAATTTTGCTTAGATGGTTACTTAAGTATGTAATATAAGCATATAGTTCTTGATAACTAATCTTTAACTGGTTACAGGAAAGCGCAGTTCGTTCCGGATACTTTTTGACAATTTCGACAAGCCTTTGTTTTAACATTTTTATCCTTCCATTACTTTTTAAAAGTATACGGGATTAAGTTCAATTTATTTAGAAAATAAATTATTCATTTTCTTTATAAAATAGCTTTCTGGAAACTTTTCCGTAATCATCATTATCGGTTGTCGGTTAGAAAAAACTCGATAAGTTCGAGAAAGCATTTTATCTTCTTCTGAAATATTAAAATAATGAAATAATTCTTTAGATGTTTCTATACCTGACTCAATTATTTCTTTAAAAGTTTCAAGTTTATGCTCTAACCAGAGTCTACCTATCGGTTCTTGCGATTCAATTAATCTGGATTTAAATGTACTATCTAGTCTTTCAGGTACAATTATAGATTCAGCATAAATAAAGTTATTTAAACTAATCTTACCACGTAATAAAACTTTTCTGCTAATTACTTGAGTATTTACATCTATGTCTAAAGCAGGAATAGGTTTTGCAATTTCAATTAATTCTTCTGATAATTTGACTAATTGAATTTTTTCTAATAGATAAGCTTCTAAAATTTCTGTCAATGTTCCATCAGTTGTAAGTAAAATCCTTTGAAAAGAACTTAAATTACGTGGTTCAATATATTTTTGGGTTAAAACTTTATGCATTTTTTTATTCAGAATTTATATGAATATTGTGTTGGCAAATCCTATAGAAAAATTGTATGTTTTCTAGAAGAAAATATACTGAATCATGCACAGTTAACAGAGTATACTTACTTGCGAGAAGCCTTATGCTTGTGTTTAGTCTGAAGTAGATATTAACAATTTATTTATTGGTTTTCTCCAAACAAATGTACAACAAAAAATCATCTTACTTTTATCAAAATAATGCAATAACAGTTAAGACAGTTAAGAAGATAGTTAAAACATTCTAATTATGACAGTTAAGACAGTTAAGACAGTTAAGATAAATAAGGATAAATACCATACGTAGCAATATGATAGAATCCAAAGTCAAAAAGACGGGGTGTTTTGCTGACCTCTACAGGTTTACAACGGTTGCAAGCAGCAATTTCGGCTGTAGAGATCGCACAGAATAATGGAGAACGCTTTACTCTAGATGAGTTAAGCGCTCGCATGAAGGTTTCCAATAAAACATCCAGTCGATTGTGGTTTTTGAGTGGTGTAGATCGGAAGACTCTTCAACTTTGCTTTAGCGCCTTCAATATAGAATTACACAAAGAGGACTACAGCTCGGTAAGTTGAGTTGTAGTTTCTACCTAAGAAACTACTTGCTCAAGCAAATCACAAACCTTGCATACACATACTGCTTGTAGTCAGAAATGTTAAACATTGATACAAAAATTTACATAAAAACTTAAGAGAACTCTGTAAAGCTCAAATGAGTCAACATAACAATTTCATTATACGCGAATTTTTTTGCAAACTAAATATCTTCCCAAGTTCCCCATTGTAAGGGTTTTTGTCTTTCAACATGATCGATTAATTGTATAATTGGTCGGTCTATTTTAAGAGGTGTTTTAAAATTAAACTGAATCGTTTGAAAAATTTTAGTATCACCTTTGATAAAATGAATTCCAAAAATATGAGTTAGCCATAATATGGCTCTGCTAAATATCAAACTAATTATTCCCTTGCGTCTGTTCATTAACAAAAGAGGCTGAACTTCCGTTTTTCCTTCTTGAAGAAGGCGCAGTGCAAACATTAAGTGTAAACGAAAAAAACTAGTACTAATCGTTGCTATTCCAGTACTACCATACCAATAACAAATACTGTATTTAATAGTACCCTTATAGAAGGGACGAATCAGCTTAAGATAAAAAGAAGCCCTGCCATCATATTTAGTGTTGTTGAAGAGAATTGCATTTTGATTTAGTTCTTGATTTTTAAAAATAATTTCTGTTGCTAATTTATGAACTGTATTGAAATGTTGAAGATCGATAGCATTAATCATCACAACATTAGGATGGCAGTTCACGATTATCCGAGGTCCAAAAGCAATATCATACTTTTTTTGTTCTAACTCTGGCGTAAAAGGGATAGATTGTTGTGGTGTTTTTCCAGTCCAGATCCAAATCAATCCGTACTTCTCAGCAGTGGGCCAGATTTTTAACTTCACAGGAAGTGGCTTATCCAAACACGGAATACTAACACAGTTCCCTTCAGCGTCAAACTTCCAGTGATGAAAAAAACAGCGTAACGTATTCCCCTCAATTTTGCCTTCTGACAAATGAGCACCCATGTGCGGACAGTAAGCATCTGCGATAGTGACTTTTTTATTTTCACCACGATAAATCGTTAACTCTTTGCCTAAGATTGTTACAGGTTTGACTTCACCTATTCGTAAATTGTTAGATGGCATCACCCAATACCATCCTTCAATAAACACTTCTGGATTATTAAAAATTTTTAATTTACACGTAGATATAAATTTTTGTGTCTTATAATTCATTTTCTTTTAGGGCATTATTAGCGGATAGTTATCGTTCTAAAACTATCGCTAAGAAATCTTGAAAACAGTTATTATAATTACAAATAAAAAATGAAAGAATAATAAGCTAAATAATTAAAAATGCTACACACACGTACGCGATCGCTAAACTCAAATTTCTAGCATAGATTACAAATTTATATTAAAAAAGCGAATATTCTGTTTTCACAAAAGAAAATCAGTCTCTTGTGTCTAAAAGTTCTATTGAATTTCTGGAATCTATGAATTACAGCCTGCGGAGGCAGGCTTAGTTTGTGTAGCCGTGATTTCTAATCACTTAGTTTGTGTAGCCGTGATTTCCAATCACAAGCGTGTTTTTTCACTCATTGGGATGCTCCCATTAAAAGTCTGTTTCTTCAAACAATTTCTCACAGGTAATCTATGGTGCAAAACTCCAAGCTAAAGTACAGATTGTCTTCTAAGTCTGTTCTACATTTATTTGTTTTTATAAGTATCATTACATTTTTATTAGCTGGTGGAATAAGTATTTATATAGTAAAACACCTTCAAAATTCTACAAAGCAAGAGCCACAGACATCAACAACACAACTCCCTAAGCTAACAACAGTAACAGCTTTAGGATGGATCGAGCCAAAAGGAAAAGTCATTAAACTCTCTGCTACCACATCTACCGAAGGAAATCGAGTAGAGCAACTGCTAGTACAGGAGGGTGACACAGTCAAAGCAGGACAGGTCATTGCAATTCTAGATAGTCGCGATCGCTTAGCAAGCGCTTTAAAAGAAGCCCAAGAACAACTAAAAGTAGAACAAGCAAACCTAAAACGCATACAAGCAGGTGCTCAACGAGGAGAAATTGCCGAACAAGAAGCCACTGTTGCTCGCTTAGAAGCACAACGCCAAGGTGATATTAACACTCAAGTTGCTACCACAGATAGATTGCAAGCTGAGGTACGCAATGCAGTAGCCGAAAACCAACGATATCAAACACTCTACAAACAAGGTGCAATTTCTGCTTCCCAATGGGATAGCAAGCGCTTAGCGTTAGAAACAACACAAAAAAATTTGCAAGAAGCACAAGCGCAATTGAAACGTATTCAATTGACCGGTCTGCAACAAATTGAAGAAGCAAAAGCAAAACTAGATCGAATCGTTAACGTGCCAAAAGAGGATGTGGAAGTCGCTAAAGCAGAAGTCAATCGTGCTATAGCAGCGCTAGATCGAGCAAAAGTCAATTTGCAACAGGCTTATGTAAAATCACCCCAAGATGGTCAGGTTTTTCAAATCCACGTCCGTCCGGGAGAATTAATATCCAATAATGGCATTGTTGATATCGGACAAACCAGCCAAATGTATGCCATAGCTGAGGTTTACGAAAGCGATATTAATAAGGTGCATCCAGGACAGTCAGTCCAGGTTGTAGGTGATTTTTTACCTATTGAATTGCAAGGAACGGTGGAACGTAAAAGTTTGCAAGTACGGCGACAGAATGTTATTAACACAGATCCTCTCAGTAATATTGACAACCGAGTGGTAGAAGTTTATATCCGACTCGATCCTTCTTCCAGCCTGAAAGCTGCCAACTTAACTAATATGCAAGTGAGGGCGGTTATTAAACTGTGATAAAACTAATCCAACAATTGTGCCGGCGAACACCTTTAGGATGGCTGCAACTCAGTCATGAAAAAAGCCGTCTGCTTGTGGCATTATCTGGTATAACCTTTGCTGACGTTCTCATGTTCATGCAGTTAGGTTTTCATACTGCACTGTATGACAGCAATACCAGATTGCATCGCAGTTTACGAGCAGATATTGTTTTAATAAGTCCACAAGCTCGGAATTTACAAAGTTTGTCTGTCTTTTCTCGTCGGCGATTGTATCAAGCAATGGATATACCGGGGGTAAAGTCAGCAGAAGCAATATATTTCTACAACATGATTTGGAAAAACCCGCAAACCCATCGAGAAATGGGGGTGTTAGCAATTGGATTTAATCCAGATAAGCCAGCTTTTGACTTACCTGATGTTAACCAACAATTACAAGCTGTTAAATTTCCCGATACGGTTTTGTTCGATCGCGGTTCTAGAGGTGATTATCAAAAGGTCATTACTCAAGTAGCGCGAGGTAAAACCCTAACAACTGAAATAGAAGGGCGAACCGTTACTATTACTGGTTTATATAAAGTAGGGGCTTCTTTTGGAGCAGAAAGTAACTTAATTACCAGCGATCGAAACTTTTTACGTCTATTCCCCAGAAGACAATCCAGCAGCATTAGTTTGGGTTTGATTGAGGTCAAACAAGGATACGAGCCAAAAAAGGTAGCAGCTATGTTGCAAGCTTACCTGAGAAATGATGTCAGAGTGCTAACACATGCAGAATTTGTGGAGTTTGAAAACAATTTCTGGAGAAAAAATTCCCCGATAGGATTTATTTTTAGTCTGGGTGTCTCTATGGGGTTTGTAGTAGGTGTAATTCTTGTCTATCAAGTTTTATCTGCAGATGTTAACAGTCACGTGAAAGAATATGCAACTCTAAAAGCCATGGGCTATTGCGATCGCTATTTACTCTGTGTCATCTTTGAAGAAGCTCTAATTTTGGCAATACTGGGCTTTATTCCGGGAACAGTTGTGTCTTTAGGGCTTTACCATCTCACTCGCACCGCGACAAATTTGCCCATGTATATGACAGCCGTGCGTGGATTACAGGTGCTAATACTAACTATTATCATGTCTAGTCTTTCCGGTGCGATCGCAACTCGCAAACTTCGCTCTACCGATCCTGCGGATATGTTTTAGAATTTGGAAAATGCGTTAATTATGAACGTTACCAGGGACTTATCAACTGAGAGCTTATCACTTTCCAATAGTTTGCAGACTAACAATGGAATTTTATCTAACAAAGAAGCACTTTTAGTATTAAGTCAAAATTCCTTTTCATCTTATTGCTCTGCTCTGACTCATAGCACTGCATCAGTCACTTCCCAAGAATTTGTGAGTCAAGAGATTGCTGAAGAGCAAACTCAAAGGGAATTGCCTGGTGAAATAGCAGGAGATATTGCTAATTGGGGATTAACAGAAGATGGAAGTGAAGCTAAACCAAGATACTATAAAGATGGCGTTCATCTCTACCGTTTTGATGCTAACGGACGAACCTACCAAGGGATTGAGTACGCAAAAGAGACAATCCTGGTGATTCATGGTTGGAAAAACTCGTCTGACGATGAGATTTTTCGCAATTTACAGCAAGAACTGGCTAAACAAAATCCTTCCAAACAAGTCTTAGCTCTAGATTGGCGAGAGCCAGCAAATCATGACGAAGACAAGGGTCTGCAACCTAAATATACATCAGGCTCTGTTGCCCCAGTTGCTCAATGGGCTGCTAGAACTCTTAATAACTTGGAAATAACAGCTCGGCAGTTGAGTGTTGTAGGTTTTAGCCTCGGAGCATATGTTGCTGCCGAAATTGGCTTTCTTTTGGGCAAAGTTGCTCATCTTACAGCTTTAGATCCTGCCAATGAAGCTAGTAGTTATGATATTGATGGCAATACTTTTGGTCAGCAAAAACCCAAGCCTTTTGGAGATGTGGCTTATGAATCGTTAGCAGTCGTCGTGTCAGACGAAAGCGGAGGTTTTGCTGGTGATAACAACTATGCAGCTACTGCCAATAGTTCTTTTCTGTTACGTTTTCGTGGGGATAATTGGAATGAATATGACCGGAATGTCAAGTACCATACTGGAGTGGTAGAAGTGTATACAGATTTCATTTCTCGCCAGCGCAGCCTACCTGCTTTTGAGTCCAATCGCTTCGACAACAATGGAGGTAATGGCTCAATCCATGAAGGTTGCTTTAATATCAACCGTCGTGATGAACATTGGTATGAGGATGGTTTTGACTATTTTTCAGGCTCAACCCAATTGAGACGTTGGGTTTGACAGTGACCAATGGCTGTCAATGCTGTCAGGATATGTCTGGCAATACAATAACCTCGGTCAAGTTACTTATTTTTCATCTATTGTTTTGTATAACTGTGGAATGATGTAGAGAGCCTTCAGATTAGGTTTCCTAGTAAGCATGAGTGGCTGGCACAAATATCAGATTTTGGGGAAGCCTGAATTTGTGCCAATCCAAGTATTCATTGAGGAATGAATCATGTTTTATCATACCAAGAAACTACAGTACTTTAAAGCACCAGAAAGACCAGACGCTCTTTACGCAAAAAAAATTCAGGAACTTATTGGCGGTACTTTTGGTGAGATGACCGTAATGATGCAGTACCTGTTCCAAGGTTGGAACTGTCGCGGACCTGCTAAATACCGCGATATGCTTTTGGATATCGGTACCGAAGAAATCGGTCACGTTGAAATGCTAGCTACGATGATTGCTCACTTGCTGGATAAAGCACCTATTCAATTGCAAGAAGAGGGAGCACAAGACCCAGTTGTGGGTTCAGTTATGGGTGGTACTAAAGCACGCGATACTATTACGGATATTATAGGGGCAGCAATGAATCCCCAGCACGCTATTGTCTCAGGTTTGGGCGCAATGCCTGCTGACAGTGTTGGTTTTCCTTGGAATGGTCGCTTTATCGTTGCCAGTGGTAACCTGCTAGCAGATTTCCGTTCCAATCTTCATGCTGAATCTCAAGGACGTTTGCAAGCCGTGCGAATGTACGAAATGACTAATGACCCTGGTGTTAGAGATACCTTGAGTTTCATGATTGCTCGCGATACCATGCACCAGAACCAATGGATTGCAGCTGTTAAGGAACTAGAAGAATCAGGATTGGAAACAACTCCTGTTCCCAGTTCCTTCCCACTGGATTTGGAGAAGCGCGAGTTTGCATATCAGTTCTGGAACCACTCTGAAGGTACTGAAAGTGCTGAAGGTCGCTGGGCAAAAGGTCCTTCTCCAGATGGCAAGGGTGAATTCCAGTATATTGAAAATCCCAAACCTCTCGGACCAGAACCCAATCCACCTCAAACAGATCCACGGCTCCATGGAACTCAACTCTCACCTACAGCCGGAACGGGACAAGTTCAAGGCGGAAATGGTTCTCCTTTGATCGATCGCACCACCATTAGTAAGTAATACCGATTTCCGCGCATCTTAACAAGACAAATAAGATCCCCTCAAACTTAGAGGGGATCTTATTTGGCATTACGCCCCCTGCAATACCATTAATTATGCGAGCGATCGCGGGCATCCAAAAATGTTTGCAGCAGTCCTCGAGTGTAAGGTAGTAAAACCGATTTATGTTCCGGGCTTAAACGCTTGAGCAATTCTTCTATTAATAATTGAGTCGATACTTCTGCTATCTCCCATTTCACTTCTATACATCCTAAAACCATGATGCATAAGTTAATAAGTTCTTGCTCTACTGGAATTAAGTTTTGTTCTAAAACACACAACCAAAGGTAGGATTGAAACATATTAAGATCTCGAATGCTTGAATGTGCTACATCAGCATCTGCTAGCCAACCACTACGACTGTGGTAGTTGGGAAAAATTTCAACAAGTCGATAATGAACGCTGCGTGCGATTTCCTCTGCAACCGATATCATTTGCTCTACGACAGTTAATGCTTGCGATCGCGGTTCATGCGTCGCCGCCGCTGTACAAACTCGCTGCCAGGGCATAGCAACTTGTTCCTCAACAACCTTCAAGTATGAACTCAACAGAAGTATCTCTATAGGTGTTAAGTAACTTAGTATTAACTTATTTGTAAATTTTAACTGCGTGGTCATAAACCCCAAGGCACGCCAATCTTTAGACGCCAAAAGTTGCTCTTGAAACACTAGTAATATTGGCTCTAGATCGTATGATATCTGGGCCAATGTTGTCTGGTCGAGCGATAAAAGCGATCGCATCTCAAAAGCCCAATTGGCATTTGATGATTTTGCTGTGTTTGGAGCAAGGCTGAGCGATCGCTGTTGATAAACTTGCAGTAGTTTTTTGTACACCCGTGTGGCAAATTGCGTTATTCGTCTGGCTTCATTCAAATCTAAAACATTAGGGATATAATTGTGCAAGGTCTTAGTTTGTATCCAAGCCATTTGACTGTTAATATCCAATATATTGTCTGTCAACTTTGTTACAGTTAGAGCACGCCCCTCTAGTGAATTAGCTATTATGAGAGATTCGTAATTTGAAGAGTCTTGTAACAACAACAGAGAGGAGAGGTTAGGTGCATAACGCTGCGCCCAAAGGTCGAGCAAGGTGTTAACTGAGGAACTTTTAACAGAATGAAGGCTTTTTAGTAACATTGTTTTCTTTTATAAATAGCAATCGATCAAAAAACCTGCTTGTGTAATGCTTTTACACGGTTATTTGAGATGCTCCCCAAGTCTGACTCCTGCTTGTAGCCAACCACACCAGTTCTTACTTGTCTCGAACAAGAAATCGTATATAATTATACCCTAATATATGCGGACTCAATATTACGTGTCACAAATCGCTGATAAATAATATACCAGCAGTATCAACCACCCTTGCCAAGTAAATTTTGTTAAGAGAGTTTAAAATTGATTCTCTTTATAGTATGCAATATGATGCCTGGGGATAGATTTAAAAAATAAAACTAGTATATGAAGGTAGAAATACGGACGCAGATGGCAGAAGGCGCAAAAGATCTGAATATAAACTTTTTGCCTGTTACTAATGGTTTCCTTATTTTCGCTAACTTATACTAGTAGTTATATTATCATTAACAACCCGTACATAGAGACCCTACATAGAAACAGATAGGGAATTCCGTGAAAGGACAGCAGAGAAAGGGCAGATGGCAGAACGTAGAGAATAAGATAGTTATTTCAGTAAAATACAGCCAACTATGACCTTTATTCTTACAAATGACGACGGGATCGATGCTCCTGGGATTCGCGCACTTCTAAAAGCCGTCAATAGTCAAGAAGTTCTGATTGTCGCCCCAAGAGATCACCTCTCTGGCTGCGGACACCAAGTCACTACCACTCAAGCAATTCATGTTAACCGACGCTCAGACAATGAGTACGCCATTGCAGGCACTCCTGCAGATTGTGTCAGAATCGCACTGTCACATATTTGCCCAAATATCAAATGGGTACTATCTGGCATCAATGCTGGAGGAAATCTCGGAGTTGATGCCTACATTTCCGGTACTGTTGCTGCCGTGCGAGAAGCTACAATGAACGGTATTCCCGGAATTGCGGTGTCTCACTATCGCAAACGTAATGTAGTCGTGGATTGGGATGTTCTGGCAAGATGGACATCTCGTGTTTTGGCTGATTTACTCAACCGTCCTTTAGAATCAAAGACCTTCTGGAACGTCAACCTACCCCACCTTATGCCAGGAGAACCCGAGCCAGAAGTTGTGTTTTGTCAACCCTGTACAAAACCGTTGCCTATCAACTACCGTATTGAAGGTGAGAATTTTTACTATTATGGAGAGTATGCCAAACGCGATCGCACTCCTGGTAGTGACGTGGATATATGTTTTTCAGGTAAAATTGCCGTGACTCAGTTAAAGATTTAACGAAGAAAGGCTAAAGGATGAAGGATCGAAGCTACAACAGGGTAAGGTAACGTTCTTCGACCGTTCATACTCGATCCTTCATTCCGATGGTCCTTCAATTAAAGTCATCAGACGATCTAAGGTTCGCGTAAGTTGTGTGAGTTTTTGTAATGAGTCATCTTGAGTGTCCGCAAGAGTTTGCACGGCATCACACAGCGCAAAAATTTGATACCCTTGCTGCTGGAGTTGTCGTCCTTGTGCTTCAACTTGGACGCTAAGAGTATCCACTCTTTCCGCGAGACGTTCTATAGTCTCTGTAGTAGAAAGTACAGCTTCTCCAATTTGTTCCACGATGGACTCCAATCTGCTTACTTTGATTTGAGACCCTGCCAGTACCATAATATTTGCACCTTTATTTTGAGAGTTGTCGGTAATTTCTCGTAAAAAATTTGAAATAGATATATAGTCAGCCATGCAAAATAAACATTGCTGATTGAATAGTATTCTGCTGGTGTTCCCAACACACTGGTGAAAACCCTTAATTTAGAGAGGTTTCACGATTTGTAATGAAAGTATTTTCTCGGAGATTTAGAAAACAAATTGAAATTTTGTTCATTACACACTTTCTAGAACCTTAATCCAAAAATTCTAAAAAACTGATTTTTGTTTGGACATCTAGACCGAGAATTTATAACTTAAAAGCATTTTCAGATAAAGACACTACAACCTTAGGAGCGCAATGCATTACGCCCTTACAAAGGGTGCGATTCATCTAATCGAAAACTGCTATGTTATAAATCCAACATTTGGATTTTGCAATCCAATCTTAAGAGAGGTGACAAGTAGAAACTCCATCACCGATCGCGGGCGATCGGTGACCAATTAGCGATCGCCGCTCGCTTGTGTACTTAAGATAGTAGCAAATTCTAACACACAGTACAGCAAGATGTCATATTTCTCTTTACAATTCATCTTACAAAAGTTCAATTTATTTTCCTTTATGCGAAATTTATAAAAAAACACGATCCCGTGCAGATGGATGAAGATTCAGTGAAAGTACTGTTGAGCTTGATTCCCTTTTGTGAAGCTTCTTTTATAGTCAAAGTAATATTGCGTGATTCTACGTTTTTCGCTCAACTGGCTTGACAATGTACCAGATATCTTACACAACTGTTATTGAAGGTGCAGCTGCTAATACTTGGGATTTGCAACTAAAACCTCATGCTTCTGTCAACTCCAAATTTAAACGTCTCTTAGATATCCTAGGAAGTTTAGTAGGACTACTGATTCTTGCAATTGTATTCCTACCCGTGGCAATAGCAATTAAACTAGATAGCCCCGGACCAATCTTCTTTTCTCAAGAACGTTACGGGCTTCACGGACGCTCCTTCCGCCTGTGGAAATTCCGCTCCATGGTTTCAAATGCCGAACAATTGAAATCAATAGTAAAAAATGAAGCCAACGGTCTCATTTTTAAAAATAAAAATGATTTTAGAGTGACAAAAGTAGGACGGTTTTTAAGAAGTACGAGCTTGGATGAGTTACCACAGTTTTGGAATGTTCTTGTAGGCGAAATGAGTTTGGTAGGTACTCGTCCCCCTACAGCAGATGAGGTAGCCCAATACAATCAACGCCACTGGCAACGGTTAAATGTAAAACCTGGGTTAACTGGTGAATGGCAAGTCAACGGTCGCTCTCACATCAAAGATTTTGAGCAAGTTGTGGATCTAGACTTGCAATATCAAAAGAAGTGGTATCCGTTGTACGATTTACTTTTGATTACCCGGACATTTATCATCCTTATAGGTCGAGTTGGAGCTTTCTAGAGAAACTAGCTATGATTGATTAATCATTAATTTGTAGCTAATACTCACTCAACTTACAGGGTTGGTAAAATATGCGATATTAGTACTAAATATTACGCAAACCCAAGTCAGCGATGCATAATAATATGGGGGTGATTCCTAATATGGAATAGCACCCTCTTATTTATGTCATCAGTCATTTGTCAACAAGATAGCTCGATACTGTTTGGATGATAATTTACTACTACCATTCCAGAATTTCAGCAACCCTATCTGCCAATTCTTACCCCGCAACAGCAGCACTTGCTAACTTACCATCTTCCATACGAACAATGCGATCGGCAATATCCAAAATACGGTTATCGTGAGTTACCAAAAGGATAGTACAACCTTGCTCTTTTGCAAGTTCATGCATTAAGTTAACCACATCTCGACCTGACTTACTGTCAAGAGCGGCGGTTGGTTCATCTGCTAGAACAATTTTAGGACGACTCACAAGAGCTCGGGCGATCGCAACCCGTTGTTTTTGTCCTCCTGACAAGTCATCCGGGTAGTAATTGAGGCGATTTCCCAACCCTACCAACTCCAGCATTTCAGCTGAATGTTTTAACATCTCATTTGGAGAAAGACCCTTATGCAGTTCCAAACCCATCCTTACATTTTGTATTGCTGTTAAGCTATTGTGTAAATTGTGAGCTTGAAAAATATAACCATTACTGCGTCGAGCTAGTGTCAATTGTTCTGCACTTGCACCGCAAAGTTCTCTTCCTAACACTTTCAAACTTCCATATTGCGCGGATCGCAATCCACCAACTAAGGTCAAAAGAGTCGTTTTCCCCGAACCAGAGGGACCCGTCATAATGATAATTTCACCAGCGTAGATTTCTAAGTTGATGTCAAAGAGGACTTGTTTGCGGAGTTGACCTTTCCCAAAGTAGTGTTCTAGATTTTGGACAATGATAACAGGTTTCATAATGGCTAATGGCTAATGGCTAATGGCTAATGGCTAATGGCTATTAGCACTTAAAACATATCCGCAGGATCGGCAGATTGAACTTTACGAGTGGCGATCGCACCAGAAATCATACACATAACGATAGTTAAAATTTGTACTTGCAGTGCGCGTGCCAATGTCATATATAGTGGCAAGTTAGTTGCATTTCTTGTCAGGGTGTAGAGACCAAAAGATACTGTTATACCTGGTAAAAAACCCAATACTGCCATTATTATGGCTTCTTCAAACACGACTCCTAGTAAGTAGGCATTGCGATATCCCATTGCTTTGAAAGTGGCATATTCTTTCATATGGGCATTGACGTCAGTGGAAAGAACTTGATAGACAATAATCACTCCCACTATAAAACCCATCGCTACACCTAAACTGAAGATAAAACCAATAGGTGTATTTTGTTGCCAATAACCTTTTTCAAATTCAACAAATTCTTCTTTTGTGAAAACTTGAATATCATGACTGCCTTTAAGATGAACTTTTAACGCATTTGCTACTTGCTTAACTTTTTCTGGTTCCTTATAGTCCGGTTGCAACTGAACTAGACCTAAATTTACGCTTCCTGCATCTTGCTTGCTAAAGATGCGTAAAAAGTTTTGATCGCTAGTTATCAGACTGCCATCTGCAATAAAGGAAGCTCCAACTTTAAATAAACCGCGAATCGTAATTGTTCGTCGTTCTATTTCAGTGGTAGCAGGTTTGTTTTGACTGACTTGGGCATAAACTTTTTCATACTCTCCTCTAGAACCACTGTCAAACAGTACGGTATCTGGAAGCTTGATAGCGTTTATTTGACTGTTGACTTCCGGTAAATCAAAGGCTGGTCGATCCGGATTGAACCCCATAATCAATACACCAGTTTCCTTGCGTGTTTGGGGATTTTTCCAATCAATAAAACCAAGATACATTCCATCCGCTGACTTGACCCCCGGTATATCTCTTGCTTGTAACAATCTCCTTCGGGGAAATGTAGACAGGTATGCCAAGTTTCGTGCTTGAGGGCTAACTAAAAAAATGTCAGCATTCATGCTGCGATGCAATCGAGTGTTACTATCAAATAGTGCAGTCTGAAAACCCAACTGCATAAACATCAGAACATCAGCAAAGGCAATACCTGAAAGTGCTACCAAAAAACGCCCTTTTTGATGGGTGAGTTGCAGCCATCCCAAAGGCGTTCGTCGCCCTATTTCTTGAACAATGAACCCAATCATAATACGATCACCCACTTACTAACTACTTTACAGCCGCAAGGCATTGCGCCTCTAGCAACTACTAAGGACTAACAACTCATGAATTACAGAGCGATCGTTGCTGTAATTTGCAAATTAGAGAATTGTGCTGCTTTCCGGCTCGATGAAACATCGAGCCGAACGTGGACTTCCACGACTCTTGCATCGATGTTGCTTGTAGGATCGCTGTTAACGACGTTTTGCCTCTGGACTTGCCAACCAACTCGCTCCACGACTCCTTGTAATTCATCAGGCATAGACTCGCTTGTTAAGCGTACTCTCTGACCCGTTCGCACTTTCTTGATATCGCTCTGATAAACTTCTGCTACTGCATACATCTGGCTGGTTTGCCCCATGTCTGCAATGCCTTCATCAGATACGACTTCTCCAGGACGGCTGTAAATCTTTAAGACTTGACCTTCTTGAGGCGATCGCACAAAAGCTTGTCTGAGATTTGCTTCGGCTTTTTTCACGGCTGCTATGGCTCGATTGACTTCAGCTTGAGCTGTTGCCACATCCACAGCACGCACTTCGGCAATTCTATCTAACGTCGAGCTGCTTTCTTTAATTTGCTGGTCTCGCGATGTTTCAATACGCTTGAGGTTTGCTCTGGCTTCTGCGAGTTGTTGTTCTCCAGTAGCTTCTATACGTTTGAGGTTAGCTCTAGCTTCTGTAAGTTGTTGGTTTCGCGATGCTTCTATGCGTTTGAGGTTGGCTTTTGCTTGTGCCTGTTGTTGCTGTGCAGTTGCTAGAGTTAAGCGCTTGTTATCTAGTAAAGATATAGCGATCGCTCCCTGCTCGTACAATTTTTTATAGCGTTGGTATTCTGCTTGGCTATTGTCCACTTGTGCTTGAAACTGAGCAATTGTGGCTTTTTGTGCTTCTATTTCTGTTTCTTTTTCTGCTTCGAGGCGGGCGACGGTAGCTTTTTGTGCCTCAATTGCTGTATCTTTCTCTGCCTGTAAGCGAGCAACAGTCGCTTTTTGTGCTTCTATTTCTGTCTCTCTTTCTACTTGTATGCGGGCGACAGTCGCTTTTTGTGCATTTATTTCGCCCTGTTTGGCACCTGCTTTTACCTGGGCTAGATTTGCTTGTGCCACTCGCACCTGTTCTTGTGCTTCTGATAATGCTGCCGCAAGGCGATCGCGATTATCTAAAATAGCGATTAACTGCCCTTGTTGTACCATAGTTCCTTCTCGAACTAGGAGTTGTTCTACCCGACTTCCTTCAGCTGATACCGGTGCAGACAGTTTTACCACCTCTCCTTTAGGCTCCAATCGTCCCAATGCTGTTACTGTTTTAATCTCTGGAACAATCGTCGGTTGCTGTTGGCTCGCCGCAGCATTGCTCTGAAATTTTTGTACTGTATAAAGACTTAAGCCTCCTGCTATAAAAGTTGCTAAGAGCACCAGAAGAGCAGGCGGACGCAAAAAAGGCTTTAAAGGAGATGAACCCTCAAACTTGGACGAGTGTTCCAGCATAGTTATGTTTCCATCAGGTAAAAACTAAACCGTTTAGTCTTATAATATATCTTAACTAAACTAATAAATTGAGTTTTGCTTCTACCAGTTTTTATTTATACTCACCAAAGTCTAATCTCCTATGGTGGTTGTGCTTTCCAACACAACTCAAAAGAACCAACTTTTGCGAGATATAGCATAGAAGAAGCGTATCCAAGAGCAGGTGTAGAAACCATATATCTTAGGTAGCATTTTTCTATTTTTTATTAGTGACAAAAAATACATAGATATAATAAGTAGCGAGTGTTGCTTTTTTATAATTTCTATCCTAAGATGTGTTGCAAAAATCCAAATTTAGTAATATGTGAACCCAAAAATTTACGGACAATTGCTCGTAATGAGGTAGTGAAAATTATCCTCTTACTCTCTGTACGGGCGCGGGTGCAATGCATTGCGTCCCGACTTTCGAGACCCTAATTCCTATTCTCACACCAGGACTGTAAAAAATGGTAAAAGCAAGAATAACTGAAGTTGAACGGGATAATTCAGCAGATAAGGTCGAACAGATTTTGCAAGGTGCGATGCAGGAGTTTCTCTCCCACGGCTATGCCGGAACCAGTATGGATAGAGTAGCGTCGTGCGCGGGTGTTTCCAAGGCAACGGTTTACAGTCACTTTCAAGATAAACAAGGCTTATTTAAAGCACTGATAGAAAAACTAGCGCAAGAACGATTTCATTCGGTTTTTGGAACAACACCGTTAAAAGGAAATCCTAAAGTAGCCCTGCGTCGATTGGCATTAAAAGCATTGAATGAGATGCGTGATGACGAAGAGTACCGTGCGTTTTATCGAGTCTTGATAGGAGAGTCCGGGCGTTTTCCCGAATTGGCTCAGTTTTGTGTTGGTAGTTTGATAAAGCCTGCGATCGATACAGTCAGTCAATATCTAGCAACCTATCCAGAACTGAAGATAGCCGATACGGAAGCAACAGCAATGCTTCTTGTGGGTTCATTGAGCCAATTTGTCATGATTCAAGAGACCATGCACGGTAAGAATATTATTCCCATGGAGAGCGAACGATTTATTGACGCGTTAATAGATTTGATTTTGAAGCCAGTTGCGGAAATTTAGCTTGGGATTATTGTTCATTTGTAAATCTTCTGTGGGAATACTATGGGTGTACGCAAAAGTTCCCCCTATCTTACTTTGGTCAACCCGCCTAATGCAGAGGAGTCACTCCAGCACCGTAAAAGCATTCTCATTACAGTTTGTTCTGATTGTTCCATTTGTCTTGCAAATATTTGGAGCAGTAGGTTTAGTTGGGTATTTGTCTTTTAAGAATGGACAAAAAGCGGTCAATGACCTCGCAGACCGGTTGATGGAAAGAACCAGCAGTATCGTAGATCAACATTTAAATTCTTATTTATCCGTCCCGACTAAAGTCCTACAGATAAACTCTGATGCAATCGAATTGGGATTGCTCAATGTACGCGATCGCAAAACTGCGGGAAAGTATTTCTGGAAACAGATCCAAGCTTATGACTTGAGTTACATCGGTATTGGGCTAAAGACAGGAGAGGGAGTTGGTGCCGGTCGTTATGATGGCAAAAACCTCGTAATTGATGATTGGGGTCCCAAACCTCCAAAAAATTGGTATATCTATGCTACAGATAACCGGGGAAATCGTACTAAGGTGGTTAATGTATTGGATTGGAATAACTTCAAAGAACCCTGGTACACGGAACCCATAAAAGCAGGTAGACCCATTTGGTCACCATTTATCACAGCGAACTATCCCAATTATCCTTTCATTGTTGCCTCAATGAGTCGCCCGATCTATAACAGGGAGAATCAACTGTTGGGGATGGCTGCGGCTGATATTCATTTATTAAAGTTAAGCGATTTTTTACGGCGTTTGGATATCGGTCACTCCGGACAGGTTTTTATTGTAGAGCGCAACGGAATGATGATTGCCAACTCTAGCGTACAGCAGCCCTTTACCAAGTTCAAAGACAAAATTCTAAGATTGAAGGCGATCGACAGCCCAGATCCAATGGTTAAAGAAGTTGCTCAACAAATTCAGCAAACCTTCAATGCGTTTGAGTCTATTACGGAATCTAAAAAACTGGCATTTCATTGGCTTGGAGAACAATATTTTGTACACGTTACTCCTTGGCGCGATCGACACGGGCTAGATTGGCTGGTGGTGGTTAGCATCCCAGAACAAGCTTTTATGACGCAAGTCAACGCCAATACCCAGACTAGCATTTTGCTTTGTATGGCTGCATTGGTAGTGGCAACACTTATGGGTCTTCTGACTTCTCATTGGATTACACGCCCTATTGTACGACTTAATAAAGCAAGTCAGGCAATGGCATCTGGTAATTTAGACCAAACAGTAGAAATCAGCAGTATCCAAGAACTGAACAGTCTCGCTCATTCCTTTAATGACATGGTAGGTCAACTCCGGCAATCTTTTAGTGCGTTAGAAAAAAGCAATGTCCAATTAGAAGACCGTGCTGCTGAACTCAAAACTACTTTAAGTGAGTTGCAACGTACCCAAGCACAAGTCATGCAAAATGAAAAAATGGCTAGTCTCGGTCAACTAGTTGCGGGTGTCGCTCATGAAATTAACAATCCAGTCAGCTTTATCCACGGTAATATTACTTATCTCCACGAATACACTCAAGATTTATTGAGGATATTGCATCTTTACCAGCAACACCCTCTCAGCAACGATCCAGAGATTCAAGCTCTGGCTGAAGAAATCGATTTAGAGTTTCTAATGGAGGATTTACAAAAAATTCTTACTTCCATGAAAACTGGAACTGATAGGATTCGCAATATCGTGTTGTCGCTACGAAACTTTTCGCGGGTGGATGAGGCTGATTGGAAAGCAGTGGATATTCATGAGGGAATTGAAAGTACGCTGTTGATTCTGCAACACCGCCTGAAAGACAAATCAGAACGTCTGGGAATTCAAGTCATTCGCAATTATGGTAATTTACCGCAGGTAGAATGTTATCCCGCACAACTGAATCAAGTTTTCATGAATATTCTCGTAAATGCGATAGATGCGTTAGATGAGGTTAATGCCAAACGCACATATGAGGAGAGAGAGAAAAATCCCAGTTACATTACTGTCCGTACCTCAATTAGAGATTCGCAGTGGGTAGAAATTGCCATTGCTGACAATGGCATAGGAATGTCTCAAATCGTCAAAAACCAAGTCTTCGATCCTTTTTTCACAACTAAACCTGTCGGTAAAGGTACGGGGATGGGTATGGCAATCAGTTATCACATTATCACTGAAAAACATGGTGGGAGATTGGAATGTTTTTCTAGTTTTGGCACAGGAACTGAATTTATTGTTCTATTACCTTTAAAATCTCCACTGACTATTCAGGAGTACAAACCCTTACATCTTTAGTAACTACCGAGTACAAAGTTAAGAAACAAGAATTTGATGTGAATTTTTTGTAAAAAACGTAACATTGCTTGGTAACTGGAGTAGAGTTAAGAAGACCTTAAGAAATAGCTTTGGCAATCGACATGAAAGCGCTAATCCAGATAGAAAAGTCTATTCAAAACACTTATTTTGTTTCTAGCCGTTTTTCATAAATTGCTAGAGTTTTCGCCTTTCAGTGATATTGCTTAATTAAAATTGGAAATAAAAATCAATTATACAAAAAAGCAGCAAAATTACGTATTCTTTTTCTACTCGTGTGAGAGTGCTGTGAAGTAGGTTGTCGAAGCTTGCCAATTAAGGTTGAATGTATTGCTTTCGGTTACCTTTGATTTATATAACTCTGGCAATGGTTTCGACTCGTCGCTACGCATACACAAATCAGCATAGGCTAAACAGGGCAAACAAACTGTTGGCACAACAGCTAGCTACAGAATGTAGTTCTGGGTGTCAGAAAACCCATCACGGGCTACAAATGGAATTAAAAATTTGTCAGCAGTCAAAGACAGGCTTGCAAGAACTACTTAATTCTTTGGTAGAACTTAGCCCTTTTCCTATTATGGTCGTCTGCTTAAAAAGCGGTCAGATTCTATTGAAAAATCAGCTTATAGAACCTTTTTTTGGAGTGGAGTCAGGCAAAACACTCGATAAAATTACTACTAGCTTTTGTACTCAACCTGCTTTATGGTTTGATTTGGTTAAACAACTATACAGAGGCAAAACTTTAACATTACAGACAGCACAACTCAAAAAAGCGAATGGAACTTCTTTTGAAGCTGGCATTTCAGCTAAATCTGTTAACTACGAAGGTAAGCGAGTCGCATTGTTAACTTTTACGGATGAAACCGAGCAATTGAAAATACAGCAGAGGGATGCTTTATTGACAAATGCTATGGAATTCTCAGACACAACAAAATGGCGACAGGTAGAGACAGAACTCAAAATTCGTGAAAGACAACAAAGAGCGGTAGCGGAATTAGGACAGAGGGCGTTGGCTAACACCGATTTATCAGTGTTGATGGACGAAACTGTTCGTTTGGTTGCTCAAGTTCTAGACGTAAAACTGGGCGGAATTTTAGAACTTTTGCCTGGAGGTCATATTTTACTGCTACAAGCAGGAGTGGGTTGGCATCAAGGGTTAGTAGGATCGGCCATGTCGGGGACTCAACCAAGTTCTCTATTGGGTCATACTCTGCTAACTTCAAAACCAGTAATTGTAAATGATTTGCGCGTAGAAACCCGATTTGATGGTTCTCCACTACTGCACAATCATCGAGTTGTCAGCGGTATTAGCGTTACGATCGCAACTCAAGGAAAAGCTTTTGGCATTCTAGGAGCGTATGCGACTCAAGAAAGGGTATTCACTAACGATGATAGCTATTTCCTTCAGACTGTCGCCAATGTCTTGGCACTTGCAATTGAGCGCAAACAATCTGAAGATCGCTTGCATTTGATGGAACGCGCGATCGCCGCTAGCAGCAACGGAATTGTTTTAACTGATGCCCTTCAAGCAGATAATCCCATCATTTATGTCAATCCAGCGTTTGAGGAAATAACGGGTTACCCTGCTAGTGAAATTCTCGGAAAGAACTGCCGTTTTTTACAAGGAAGCGAACGCGATCAGCCAGCCCTTAACGAACTGCGTAATGCCATTCTAGAACAAAGAGATTGTCACGTAACTTTACGCAATTATCGCAAAGATGGCACTCTGTTTTGGAACGAACTTTATATAGCTCCCGTATTTGATTCTCTTGGATTTTTAACTCACTTTATTGGCGTTCAAACTGATATGACTCAACAACAGGAGGCTCTTCTTGCGTTACGACAACGGGAAGAACAATACCGTTCAATTGTAGAAACAGCAGCTGAAGGAATTTGGTTACTCAATCAAGACAACCAAACCACTTTTGTGAACCAACAAATGGCTAATATGTTGGGCTACACAACGGAAGAAATGCTTGGCAAAACATTGTTCTCCTTTATGGATGAAGAAGGAGTGGCAATAACGAACGCTAACTTAGAACGCTGTCACCAAGGCATTCACGAAATGCACGATTTTAAATTCCAATGTAAAGATGGTTCTCCTTTATGGGCGATTGTTTCTTGTGCTCCTTTGTTTGACGAACAGAAAAATTATGCTGGTGCCTTGGGAATGGTTACTAATATTACAGAACGCAAGCACATGGAGGAAAAGCTAGTCTACCAAGCTTTTTATGACGCTCTCACGGGATTGCCTAACAGAGTGTTATTTATGGAAAGGCTCGGACAAGCGATCGCACAAGTCAAAAATCACCCAGAAAATTTATTTGCTGTTCTGTTTTTAGATCTCGACCGTTTTAAGGTTGTGAATGATAGTTTGGGGCATGCAGTAGGCGACCAACTTCTCATTGCCATCGCCCAACGTTTGCAAAGCTGTTTGAGACAGAACGATACTGTTGCTCGTTTGGGGGGAGATGAGTTTACTATCCTGCTTTCTCATATTCAAACTATTGAAGATACCACTCTTGTTGCGGAACGCATTCATCAGGTGCTAAAGTCCCCCTTCAACTTAAATGGATCTGAAGTGTTTACAAGTGCCAGCATTGGCATTGCTGTAGGTACAAATCGGTATGACGAACCTGCGAATGTGCTGCGAGATGCTGACACCGCTCTGTACCATGCCAAAGAGCAAGGGAAAAGCGGTCATGTAGTATTTGATACCGTAATGTACGAACAAGCCGTCGCACTTTTGCAATTGGAGACGCAATTGCGCTGGGCAATAGAAAGGCAAGAGTTACGCGTTTACTACCAACCAATTGTCTCAGTTTCCACAGGAGCTATTACAGGATTTGAAGCCCTGGTTCGCTGGCAACATCCCCAACAGGGAATGATTTCGCCAGACAAGTTTATTCCCATAGCAGAAGAAACGGGGCTGATTGTCTCAATTGGTCAATGGGTCCTTCGTGAAGCTTGTCACCAGTTGAGGCAATGGCAGAAACAATTTCCTGCTCTTGAGTCCTTAAGTATGAATGTTAACCTTTCTGCCAAACAATTTTCCCAACCCAATGTTGTTAAACAAATCGGCCAAATTTTAGAAGACACTAACCTTGCTCCTAGCAGCTTAAAGCTGGAAATCACCGAAAGTACAATTATGGCAAGCCCTGAAACCGCAGCTGCGGTGCTTAAACAATTGAAAGCTTTTGGAATAGAATTGTGCATTGATGATTTTGGGACGGGTTACTCATCCCTTGCGTATTTACACCGTTTTCCCATTGATGTTTTGAAGATTGACCGCTCCTTTATCAATCAAATTGATAGCGATCGCGAACGATTGGCGATCGTTCGCGCAATTGTGACTCTAGGTTCTCATTTAGGGTTAAGTGTGGTTGCTGAAGGAGTAGAAACAATGGAGCAGTGGACACAACTTAAGCTGTTGCAGTGTGCTTTTGCACAAGGGTACTTGTTTTCAAAGCCCTTGAACGCAGAAGACGCAGGCATCTTGCTTGCAACAGAACCTGGTTTTTAAAGCGACAACCAATGCCGTTATAACGTATCTTAAACTGCGTATAAATACTTAAATATTCTGCCTTTTAAGTCCACTGTTGATTGGGATGGACATATTTTTCTGATTTTCACCTATGGTATTGGGGCATGAAATTTGGGAACCCTAAATAATCATACTTACATTGCCGACTGCAAGCAGATTGTTTATGACCCCAAAACTGACAGAACGCCAAGTAAGGCGACCCAAGCGCGATCGTTCAAACAGGTGCTCCTGTATGCTAATTGCCAAACAATTGAAAAAAAAAGCAAATATCATCTATCAGGAGAGAGGAATATTAGCTGACCTTAGGGGAGAATCTTGTAATGCTTAATCTTAGTATGATTTTGAAAGTTTTCTCTATCCCGCTTGAAAAGTACACAACAATTCAAGATTTTGTCTACTTTTGGGGCGGTATGTGGATCGTGAATAAAATTCGTGTCCTTCCCTATGGCATTCCTCAAAACTTATTAGAATCTGACTCAGTTTTGGAATCCGTACAAGTTAAAACAATTCGATTATCCAGAATTCCTGTAGTGGGTGAATTTCTGGTTTGGAGAAATCAGAATTTTAGAGTTACTAAAGTGACACATTATTGTGACAATTACAATTATTCAGCAGAAATAGAAATGGAGTGGTATGGATCTGAAAAATAAGCCATACACACGCGACTCCTTTGCGCCGCGTCTTTACAGGACATACGCGAAGCCGTGACGTCATACTACCTTGCGTTCATACATTGTACTTTCTCCCCTGTCTTCCTTGTCCCCCAGTCTCCCTTGTCCCATCAACAAGTGATATCTTTGAATGCAACGACCCATGACTTGAAATTAGGTCCATATAGGTGGACTTTGTTTGTACAGTCGCGATTGCGAACATCGCTCGATATTTTTTCAAATTGGGATGTCGGGATGAACAAGAATCTTAACAATACTACTGTACCTAACACGTTAAAATTTTCTAAAAAAGCTTTTTTTGATGACCGCATGAAAAACAATGCTCGCTCGCACCTGACAAGTTTTTCTTCTAGGGGCTACACAGGCATCGCTTTTCTTATTTAGTAAGGGTTTCAGGTCTATAGTAGTGCCTGCATTAACCATACATTGAGTCTGCGATAGGGAAGGTACTGGTAGAATAAAATAAAGTTCAAGAAAAATGTTATTCATTTCCAAACCGAGTTTCGCAAGACAATTTTTGGACTAACCTGGAGTGGGAGCAATACCCTACTCCTTTTTTATTTGTTCGGCAATAAGCTGAGTACAGCTTGCGCTTTGCGATCGCAATAACATCTTGAATGAGTAGTTACTTTTGTATGACTTTTACAGCAACCCCTAGCGAGCGAACTCAACATGCAAACAAGAATCATGTTAAAGGTTTGGTTATTGAAATCATCTTAATAAGCAATAAAACAAACAGAATCTTGAAACAGCTTTATAATTTTTTTACAAATGGTCTTGATATTTTTTTAATTAAAATTTTTAAATTAGGTAAAATAACCAAAGAATCAGGTTAAAAAAAATCTAACTATAGGTTAAGGACATAAATTGCTAGTTGTAGTAGTACGATTAGCTACACCCACAACTTAAGTGATTAGTGATTTTTGCATCTCCAATTTTCTCCTCTCAAAAGAAAAAGTATCAGCAATGGAATTAACAGAGAAGCTAAATTGTTGGGAGCAAACATTTGACGCAGAAAATTTGCTGCACAGAATAACAACCCGGATCAGACAAGCACGAGAACTCGAAGATATCTTAGCTGTGGCGGCTGATGAAGTGCGTTCATTTCTGGCTATGGAGCGAGTGATGGTGTATCGGTTTGATAGCGATGAAAGCGGAGAAGTCATTGCCGAATCCATACACGAGCAGCGATTGCCATCTCTATTGGGGTTGCACTTTCCTACAGAGGATATCCCACAAGGGGTGCGAAATATGTTTTTGTGGGCGCGACAGCGTTCTATTGTAGATGTGGCTTCTGGAATTATTGGTTTATCACAACTAGCAAGCCCAGAAACTGGCAAATCTTTAGGAAGTGAGAATATCTACTATCGAGAGGTAGACCCCTGCCATATTGAATATTTGAAGGCAATGGGTGTACAGTCATCGTTAGTAGTGCCGATTTTACATTACTCCCTCACAGAGCCATCCGCAAAACCTCAACTGTGGGGATTGTTGGTATCGCATCATAGCAAACCGCGAACGGTTTTGCATCAAGAAGTTCAGGTAGTACAGAGAGTTGTCGATGTTGTATCAATGGCGATCGCTCAAAACCACTTACAGAACGTAATTCGCGAGCAGCAACAGCGAGAAGCAATAGTTAACAAAATTATCTCCCTACTACATCCACCCTCCACAGATACAAATCAATTACAAGCAGCCTTAGAAGCAACCACAGATGCCTTTGGTGGGGTAGGAGGAAGATTGTACTTAGAGAAAAGTTCTGAAGTATACGCCACAGGCGAACAGCCCCTAAGAATTGAAGCACTAGAAAACACTATTCTTGAGGAACATAGATCGTTTCAAGATTGGATCGCTCAATGTCAAAAAGATAACATCATTCAAGTTGGAGACCTCCATCAAGAACCCTATTGGCGTGTTTTAGCTCCTGCTTTCCAAAGCACTCACATTAGAGGAGTTTTGGCAATTCCTTTAAATTACGACGGACGCTATATCGGTATTTTAAGTATTTTTCGCTCTGAATTGGAAACAAAAATCTTGTGGGGAGGATGGCGCGGGGGCGAAGCCCGGAATCAGCTACCCCAGATTTCTTTTGAGACTTGGTTGGAACGCAAAAAAGAACAACCCCCTGAGTGGAAACCCGAAGACATTGCACTCGGACAAGCTCTAGCCACTCAATTTTCCATAGCCATTCAGCAGCAGCAAATGTACCAGCAAGTGCAAACCCTGAATGCCAAGCAAGAACACCAGGTACAAGAGCGCACAGCCGAGTTGCAAAAGTCATTAGAGCAGACTTTGCTAATCAAGCAAGTGACGGAGCAAATGCGTAGCAATCTCGACTACAACATCACTTTACAAACCATCGTTGAGGAAGTGAGAAGACTGCTCAAAACGGATCGCGTGTTAGTTTACAAGCTCTTAAGCGAGGGAGGGGGTGAGGTCATTGTCGAAGATGTAGATAAAAACTGGTCCTCAGTTTTAGGCCACAAAATGCCACAAGAATGCTTTCCCGATGAATACGCACGTCTTTATTTTCGGGGAAGGGTACGGGCAATCAACAACACCGCAGTAGCGAGTTTGGATACCTGCCATCGAGAGTTTTTACACAGTCTTCAGATAAAAGCCAACGTAATTGTACCGATTAACATTGGTACGCAATTATGGGGGTTATTGATTGCCCATCAGTGTTATGCGCCCCGAAATTGGGAAGATGCAGAAATTGATTTGCTCCAACAGCTAGCAGACGCCGCCGCCGTTGCTATTCAACAAGCACAGTTATACGAAAGGAGCCGTGCGGCAGAATCTACAGCAAGATCGCAAGCTGAAAAGATGGTGCAACTTCTTCATGAGATACAACAAACACAAGCAAAACTCATTCAAAGTCAAAAAATATCCAGTTTTGGGTTATTATCGCTAGGTGCAACACAAGAAATCAACAATTCCGTTAACTTTATATCCACTCAACTGTCTCAAGCCAGTGAATACACCCAAAATCTCTTAGAACTTTTGCATCTCTATCAATTGTACAATCCCTATCCAGATAGTGAAATTACTCATCAAGCAGAAGTACTGAATTTGGACTCAATCGCAGAAAATTTACCTAGAATCATGTCATCGATAAAAGTACAGGTCGATCGCGTCCGCTCGACAGTCCAGTCGTTACAAAATTTTTCTTCTCTGGAACGCGTTCCCATCAAACCTGTTGACATCAATAAAGCTATTGAGCGGGTTTTGTCAATTTTGCAACACCGTCTGCAATTAAAGATAAAAACTCCTGGTATTGAAGTTATTAAAAACTACGGCAATTTGCCAATGGTAGAATGCTACGCCGCACAAATAAACCAGGTATTTATCAATCTCATAAGCTATGCTATTGATGCTTTAACAAACCAGATAAAGGAAACGAGACACGACAAGAGGTTACCTACAGGGGAACTGGAAGTCTCCTCTGGGAGATTAGCAGCAATAGAAAAATGGGGAGAGCAAGAAAATTCAAATTCTACTTCACCCTATCGCATCCAAATTTCTACTGGAATGTCATCAGATAGCTCTCACGCGATCGTTCGCATTGCTTACAATGATTCAGGAATGACACAAGACATCAAAAGCTCAATTTTCGATCCGGCTTGTACGACTCAATTGTTGGAACAGAGCATAGGTATGGAACTATCAATGAGTTACCTGATTGTTGTACAAAAACACGGTGGAGCCTTAAAATGTGTTTCAGAACCGGGCAAAGGTACCGAGTTCTGGATTGAAATTCCACTTAAGCAATCTTATTCACTCTGAACTTAGAAATTATCTTTTATCAACACAAAGTGTAGAGTGAAATGGAGAACGATGAAGGTTAATACTGGGTGCAATGGCAACTAATTCAATAACGCCCCTTTTATCAACCACCCAATTCTGAGCTTCCACAATTGGAGTAGAAGGAGATGGGGAAGATAGGGAAATATTTTCTCCCTCTGCTTCTGATTGAGAAATATTTTTAGAAGGAGAAATCCAATCTGCAAGTAGCGCATCACTGAGAAGAGGGTCTGTGGGGCTAGTGGATATTCCTCCACGCCCTGTAGAAATAAACGAGCTCGTTGTATGGGTTCCTTCAGGATTGCACCCCGTGCTAATGAGTTGTGAAGCATCAACTAAATTGACAGGTAATGGTACTAGCTCCCCATAAGGATCTGTATCCGGCGTGTTGACAGCTACAACACCATTTAAGGAAGGATTCGTCTGGGAAATAGCAGTAATGTCACTTGTTCGCAATCTTCCAGGATCGAGTAGAGCAGGATTCGTTGTTGCCAAAAGCTTTGAGAGCAGATCTCGACTCAAGGGTGACAGTCCAAATATGCTGGCTGCTTTAATATCGACAACTCCTCCGAGCCCTTGATAAGCGTTGGCAGTGATATCGCTATTTTCAAATGGGAGAGCAACTATAAAGCCATTACGAACATTGATATTGATGTTACCACCATTGCCACCCTTGAGCGCAGTCCCCGCACTTGCTGAGATTTGACTGTTACGACGTAGAAGTAATAATTTTTGCAATGTTAGGTTGATGTTACCACCATCTACCGATCCGGCTTCACTTTTAATAGAACTTTGGTTATCTAAAGAAATAGAATTAGCTTGCACATTTATGCTACCTGCTCCACCTAATTCTGCATTGTTAAGACTTGTGGAAGTTGAAGAGACAGAGATACTCGAGCGATCGCGAGCCGTTAGCGCTTCTTGAAGAAGTAGAGTCAAACTACCACCTACACCACTCCCTGTAGTTTCACTGCTAAGTCTGCTGTTGTCCAACACGAGTGAATTTGCGCTGAAGAAAATTTCTCCACCTTTGCCACTACCCGATGTAGCAGTCGCAATAGTACTATTTTTCAGCAAAGCCGTATTCACATCAATATTAATTTCTCCTGCATTCCCAGTGCCTGCAGCTTCGCTACTAATTCGGGCACTATTGTTCAAAGAAATAGTATCTGCAGTAATGTTAATACGTCCGGCATTTCCCGTGTTTTTGATAGGCTGTAAAGGTTCTTCGCGGAGCGCACCAGTATCGCTCACGATGGAACTGTTATCCATAACAAATGAACCTGTTTCAATATTAATGACTCCTGCATTTCCTTCCCCTGTTGTCCTGCTATTAATATTGCTACCATTGTTCAAAATTAAAGAGCCTGCTTTGAGATTGATGCGTCCTGCTTGCCCGGAGCCAGAAGTTTCCGTGTTAATACCAGCCCCATTTAGAAAAGCGTTACCGACAATATTAATGTTTATTTCCCCAGCATTACCTATTCCTTTGGTATCACTGCCGATGCCTGCATTTATCATTTCTAATGAGTTAGCAGTTAAGTTGAGCTGACCTGCTTGTCCTTCTCCTTCTGTATCAATGCCCATTCCCGAATTGTTTCTGATTGCTACAGAATCAGCATCGATCGTGATTTGTCCGGCATTACCTTTAGCACGCGTTAAGCTGCCGAAACCCGTTACGATATCATCTTTGAAATAGGGTAAGTCATTTTCCAACAACAATGACTTAGTTGTAACATCAATACTTCCAGCATTACCCGTACTGTTCGCTAATGTATTTGTTGTGATGTTACTGTTATTCTTGAGTGCCAGAGAATTGGTAACCTTTAAGATAATTTCCCCTGCTTTTCCCTGACCCCCAGTATCGCTGGTAATAGAACTGTTTTCTAAGGTAAAATCATCTGCAAAAATTTGAAGGCGTCCGGCATCACCCCTGTTATTTATAACTTTACCGTCATTATCTCTATCAATTCCCGTATCGTTGCCCATTCCACTATTTTCCATCCGCAATGAGCCTGTTTTAATGAAAATTTGTCCGCCGTTCCCCTCTCCTATTGTCCCGCTATTCAAGCCACTATTTCTCATGAAAAGCCGATCGGTGGTGATGGTTATTATCCCAGCATTTCCTTTGCTATCGATGTCCCCCTGAGCCGTTGAGAAAATTCCCACTTTATCTAACAATGAAATTGATTTAGAATTCATTGTTAATGCTCCTGCATTGCCATCTCCGTAGCTTCTACTGCTGAGGTTTGCTTGTTCTAAATCAATCGAATTGGCATTGATTTTGACTCCACCTGCATTACCTTTTCCAAAGGTCTTACTGGAGATCGCTCCTGCCTTTAGGAAAAGAGAATTAACGTTAATATCAATATCTTTAGCATTCCCATTACCAAAGGAGTTACTGTTAATTCCTCCCCCTGTTAAAATGAATGAATTAGAATTAATGGAGAGCAATGCTGCATCGCCATCGCCAAAAGTATTGCTGATAATACCAGCGTTCTGAGTTGAAATGGAAGAAGCAAAAATCGAAATGGGTTCAGATGCGATCGCACTCCTATTGTTGCTAGCGATCGCAAAACTTTCCATTGAGATAGAACCTGCTGCTGTTGCTGTAAAAGCACCACCTCCAGTCTCCATGAAACCTTGACTCAGGCTAATATTTCCAAAACCAGAAGCATCACTATCTGCTTGCAGGACTAAGTTAAGACGACCATTATCGGCTGCAATACGGAAAGCTTTCAAGGAAATATCGTTAGCAGCTTGCAAAGTTAAAGTTGCCGTACCTGAAGTTGTCTTGGTGATGCCAAAGCCCTCTGCTTTAATATTGCCTGATTGAGTCCCTGTAGTACCAGTCGCGATGGTCACATTTGTTCCGGCATTAAGTTGTGCTTGAATATCCGGGATAAATATAACTGCACCATCACCATTGGGCGTAAAAATTTGAGGGTTACCATCACTGAAAGAACCACCAGTAGTTGTACCAGAGTAGTTGAGAGTGACATCATGCGGATCTAGCAACCAAGTACCGCCTGCGCCGTTAAGAGCACTCGCATCAACACGAATGCCAGCAACATCAAGAAAATGATAACCTGATGTTTCTATTAAACCGCCATTACCGCCATACTTTCCTCCTCTTGCACTCAGACTGCCATAGACACGGGTTGAGTCTTTGCCCCAAACAGTCACTTGACCCCCATTTCCTCTCATTAAAGCATCTGCCTTAATAGAGGCTTGAGGGCTGATATATGTAGCACTCGCTTGGGGAAGGCTCCCCAAACCCAGATAGTCACCTCCCACTAGCACCTGACCCCCACCTGCATCTCCAGATACATCTATGTGAGAGTTGTCAAATAGTGCAACTTTCGTACCTACAACTTGGACTTTGCCTCCAATTTGTCCGACCTCAGTATTAGAAGCATCAATTTTACCGACGACGATCGCAGTACTCTCTTGAGAGTCACTACCTATCTGTTGGTCTTTCAAGCTCAGAATTTCTCCGGCTTGTCCCAACCCAGCCTGGATATTTGATGCAGCTGCCACCGTCACCTGTCCTCCAGGCGCAGATATTTTTCCATTGTGGGTTACATTGCTAGCTATTAAAGTCAAATTTTGCCCTGTATTAACTGTTAAGTTGCTAGCATTATTTGTGATACTTGCTTGATTGCTAGCAAGTTGTAAACCGATAGGAACGCTAATCGTTAGTAAAGGAGACGACCCGGCGGAGTTGGTACTAAAGAAACTACCATCGGCAAACATTAAGCCATAAGCTGTGGTTGCAAGAAAGGAACCACCAATATTGAGCTCGGCATTGCGACCAAAAATAATGCCGTTGGGATTCAGGAGAAACAGATTTGCATGACCGCGAGCGCGGATTAATCCATCAATATTTGAGACTGACTGACCCGTCACGCGACTGATAATATTCTGGATCTCTGACGCATTATTAAACTGGACTATACTACCAGTCGGGACAGAAAAGGCTTCAAAGCTGTGGAATAAGTTACTGCCTGCAGTTGTTCCACCTTCAATAAGGCTAGTATTATCAACTATCGTGACGCGAGAATTATTGGGTAATGTGGAATCGGGGATAATTTGAGCAAAAGCACAATTTGTACTAGAAATAGATATAAGACCTATTGCGATCGCTAACTTTTTTAAAGAGTGACAACAAATGTTTAGCACCTAAATTCTCCCCCAATGATTAAATAGTTGCCGCGAACTGAGTACACGAGAAGTAGGCATCAACATTCGTTGTTTTCCCTGACCCCCAATTTCAGTAAATCATATTTAAAGTTTTAAATCTCATTTCTATACAATTTATAAAACGGATGTCTAATTCCTCAATCACTAGGTAGTTGGGAAATCTGCAACGCGTGAAATTCTCCAAATACTGTGGAAGTTGTATAAGAGGATGTTTGTAAAGTCTATCATTGTATCAAGATCTACGACTTTAAGAGTATTTTCCCCCCTTTTTAAGGGGGGCTAGGGGGGATCTAAAGTTTTGGATACCTCAGCCACTACTTTTAAAACATCCTCTAAGCCTTATTCATTTGTTGTATTTCTTTAACAATGTTATGACGAGCGGATAATTCAAAAGCTTGAAACATTGATTCGGTATAGTAAATGCGATCGCGTTGCAAAAATCCCTGCAAAACCCGCTTTCTTCCTGCAAAATATTCTGCTTCTGGCAACCACGCATATTCTTGCTGAATTGCCGCAGCATAATGACTGTATTCGATAGGAGAACTGCCTAATATTGCTAAATCTGCATCTAGAAGAATCTGACAATCAAAATCATTTGGTGCAGCTTGATGGGATTTAGTACTCAAAATGAGACGGCTTACGGTAGCAATAATCTTTGAGGAAACACCCAAAGAAGTAAGCAAATCACTTGCATATTCCGCACTTCTTTCTTCATTATCATTTGCTTGAGCATCATAAACCGAGTCATGAAACCAAGCAGCAAGTTGAATGCTTGCCAAATCTTGAGTTGTGACTGGAAGATTTTCTAATATATTGAGAACATATTCTACGTGTTCTAAAGTATGATAGTAGCGATTGGGGCTAGAGTAAGCTGCGGTTATTTGAGTAAATGTCACATGAGCGACATCGGAATTAACTTGAAAAGACACAAGTAAATGCTGCCACTTATTAAATAATTTATTGAGAGTGTCATTAAAATTCATAATTTGCCTTAATTTTTAAATCAACAAACAATCTTGAAAAATTAGATGGAGCTTTGCGTGGAGAGTTGTTGAACCACTCGTTCGAGTTCTTCTATCATCGAGTTAGAACCTGTTTCTCTATACACCTGTACCAAGGATTGGTAGAACCACAAAGTTTTTTCTTTACCGCCATTGAATTCAGTCCAGATTGCATCTCCAAATTTTTGCCAATCTGCCAGTAAGGATCTCGCATTGTGTAGTTTATCAGCGATTGAGACTAGTTTGACAGAAGGCGAAGCATGGCGGAGTTTTTCTAGATACCGATTTTTTCTCTCTTGCCATGGGGGTTTGGGTGGTGTATCCCACTCCGTACAGCCATCAATAATTTCTACAACTGTTGCGCCAAAACTCTGGAGAATTTGCTCGCGCATGGGTTTTCCACCTTGGTCTTCTATACTATCGTGTAGCAAAGCTGCGATCGCTTCATCTTCGCTTCCTCCTGCCTCGAGTACCAATGCCGTTACACTGAGTAAATGAGCAATATAAGGAGTACCACCCACTTTACGGGTTTGATTGACATGGAGACGAGTTGCAAAGATTAATGCTGATTCAAATCGTTCTGTTAATTTCATGGTTTTATAGATTGTGGTAAAGGTTAAATTCTGTAGCAACATCATCAGCTATATTTTTTCGCAATTCCCAAGGCATGATGACTTCAGCTTTTGGTCGCCATGCTCGGATTCGCATACTGACATTGTTATCGCCGTGTCGGTAGTAGAGGCGATAGTACGCATCTTTATCGGAACGATTTTCTAGAATTTTGAGCAATGTCTGTTGTTCTGGTTGCTTTGTCTTTTGCTGTATCAGATTCTGGGCTTGCTTGTAGCTAATTGCCTCAAAAGTTTCGTGTCGGAAGGTATTGTGAATATAGCGGTCGTGAAAATTGCGGTCAAATCTCAACAGCATCATTTGGGAGGGTAAATAGAAATCGAAACCCCATGCTTTGGACATTTCTAAGGCAATGTAATCTGGGTTGGGTAAAGATGCTTGTTGATAGCACTGCTGTCAATTTGAGGGAATGGCTGAGTTTGTCCATTTTAAGGCGGTCATTTTATGAATGCGATCGAGGCGAAAATTGTACCAATCCGTTTTTCTTTCGGGGCTTTGACCGCAAGCACATAAATAGACTGCTCTCTGGACGTAGTAGATGCAGACTGGGTAAACGATGCAATCTACAGTGTTCCCTACCCTAGCACTTTTGTAACTGAGTTTAACGGGTGGTACCGGAGTTTGTGCCCAAAGCTGTCTTAACTTGTATTGCCAATCCTCTACTATGTCAATGGTACTGCGGGGAATCACATAATCAAGTTGCAGGAAAAGGCGTTGCACGCCGTTGATTTTTTGGGCGTGGGTTTCTGCGATCGCTACCAAATCTTCCTGTAGAAAGTTTAATTCATAAGCACTCAGTTGGCTGGATGTGAATTCATCTTGAGAACCTACAGGACGTGGTGGAAATTCCCGCACGCGATGGTATTTTTGGGCTTTGTATTGCAGCCAACCAAGTTCGGCGAGAGTTTGCAGATCGCCCTGGAGAGAACGACGGGTGACACCAAATAAGCGCTGTTGTAGCTGCTGTTCCAGATAAGACAAATCCATACCCGTGTGAGCAAGCATCAATTCCTTCCACTGGCGAGCACTCATGCTGGTTTGTTCGCCAAACAACCACTCGGTTGTTGTTTTGAAACAAGGGCAAAGAGAGTCATGGGGTTTAGGGATAATATCTCCTTTAGGGTGCGTGCAACTGAAGAATGCATCCCGCCATTCTGCATAAGTGAAAGAGTCATTTAAAACCAAGCGCTTTTGGCTGTTTCCGTATAGCGATCGCAACCACACCCACAAGCGAATTGCACGCGACAGATTTTGTTTGAGCGAACCTCGTGCCAACCACTGTAATAATTCTACATAGGGAGGATCTTGAAAAACTTGTTCGGACACTAGCCAAATTCCTGTAGGTGTAACTTTCCTTAGGATAAAGCCAATTGGAAGCAGAGTTTTCCAAGGAACGGTAGAAGACTTGTCTGCTTTTTCTCGATTCACCACATGACGTTGCTCTCCACAAGAGCACCTGCGATCGTTGACCTCGATCCGGTGGTTCCACCAGGGAAGACCTTGTAAGGCACGAATTAAGCATTAAAGTCCATGGAAATATATCTACAATGTATATACTATAAGAGAGTTAATTGCAAAAATCTATTTATATGAAGTTTGCATTTAGATCTGTAATTTTTTGAGGAAAACAATTTTAAGGCATTCTATGAGCACAGTCATATCTAGATGGGGAAATAGCTTAGCCATTCGCATTCCCAAAGCAGTAGCCGACCAAATACAAGTTGAGGAAGGTACTCCTGTAAGTATCAGTATTTCAGGTGATAGCATTGTGATTACACCTCAAAAGAGAAAAAAATATACACTTGACCAACTTCTAGAAGGCATGACACCAGATAAATTTCATCCTGAAATTGATACAGGAAGCGCTGCGGGGAATGAGGCTTGGTGAGCAGTCCATATATTCCAGAGCGTGGTGATATCGTTAAATTAGAATTCGGATTAGTCGAAATTACGGCAGATTTAATCAAACGAGCATTTACGTTGAAAAATGCTGGTATGTCTTTTGAAGGAATTGCCAAGACACTGAATTCTGACCTAGAACGTCAAGGGCTCGAGCAGCAAGGCTATCGCCCTGTTTTAGTATTGTCTCCCTTTAAATACAACAAAATGTCTTCTATGGTTTTGGTTTGTCCCATCACTTCTCAAAAGAAAGGGCTGAGTTTTGAGGTAGCGCTGATGGATGGTATGAAAACTAAAGGGGTCATTTTAACTGACCAAGTAAAATCTTTAGATTGGAAAGCCAGAAAAGTGTTGTTTGTAGAGAAAGTGGAACAGGATTTAATTGAAGAAGTACAAGCAAGAATAGAAACTTTAATTTTATAAAGGGGGTACAAGAGGCGGATTCAGCATGAATTGGCTCAAATCCCTGAGTTTTTTCAGAAGGCAGAAGTACGAGGGTAGAAGACCGCAGGTATATCAGCCCCGAAAAAATTTTTTCAGTGTTTGCAGCATGGGATAAGTCTGAAACGTAAATGGATTGTGAAGGATAGGAAATGAAATTGCAAAGATAAGTCAGAATGTCTAGCACTATCAGTGTTTATTCTGCAATTATACTTGCAACCTTCAATTATCCCAGTCACGAAAACTACCACTATCAGCATATATTCTTATGAAATTCATTGTTGGGTTGTCAAGTCTGGCTTTATTTTCACTCTCCAGCGTTTCTCCATGTTTAGCTGCTAATCAGTTAGTCAGTCTCTCAGCAGGCCAATCTTTACCCAGTACAACAAAAACAATCCAAGAAGGTAACTCCTTCACCCAAGTCATTAATACAGTAGACCGCCAGCAAAAACGAGTAGCACAGCTAGCCGATAGAGAACAATGGTTCCAACAACGTCGTTATCGCGCACAACAAGCTGCAAGAGCCAGACAGGCTGCCGCCGCAGCAAGACGCGAACAAGAACGAAAATACTTTGAAAGTCTTACTCCAGACCAACAAAGAGCATATCTTGCTCAGAAACGAGCCAGACAAGAAGCAGCAGCAAAATTGCTCTTAACAATATTTGGAGGCGGAATGATATATGAGAATTCAGGCACAGCACCAAGTTCCAATGCTAACCAAGACACATGGATTGTAGAAGATCGCTATAACAACCCGTCAGGGTACCAGCCTGCTCCTGCACCTGTTGCACCAATTGACCCCTTTTACGGAACAGGTCCAGGAGGAAAATTCTACGGCAATTAGATCGGGAAAATAACTACTCCTTTCCCACCCGAAGATTACCGTTTGGGATCTCGGGAGCACGGGAGAACCGGAGCACCTTGTGAAGAAATTACATTGGTAATCTTACACCGGAAAGGGAGTAAAACGAGTGGTAAGGGAGTGAGGCTAATAGCTTTTCCATCTCACCCTTTCCCCATAACTGATATTTTTCCATGACAACATGAGTATCTTTAAACAAAAAAGAACTATGAAATTAAGTAGAATTGGTTTGGTTTTAGCTCCAATTTTAGTAACATCCGCCACTTTTCTTCCTTCTCAAGTAAGAGCGCAATCGCGAATTACCTCAGTAGGCGATGCTGCTCTTAATGCAGCCGATTATTGTCATAAGAATGCTCCTGCATTTTTGCGCGATCGTCCCACACATATTAAGATTATGGGTATTCGCTGTTCAGAAATTGTTCACAAAGTTGTTGCAGCTCTTAGGGCAGCTAAATATCGTCCGACAGGTTTGAATTTACAATCAGATAGAGATTTGACAGTTTTTATCAACGGAGCTTCTCCTATTCTTGAAAGGGATGCTTCCGTTATTGAGAGTATTAAATATGCACGAGAGGTATTTAGAGATAATGTGATAGAGACTATTCTCTTGGGAGCAATTGGTGCATATGCGTATCTTGATTTTGGCATTGACATTACTCACAATTCGCGTAATCGAATGCTTGAAACATCACAAGCAGCAAGGAATCCGGGGAACTTAAGAGCGTCATCAAGATCTAACTCCTCAACAGTGGCTTTGCCTCCTCCTAATTTGCCTTCTCTTAATTTGCCTCCTGCAAATGCACAAAAAAAGATTTTAAATCGGCAAGTTTTAGCCCAAATTTCTAATAATATTTGTCAAAAATATGTTTCGTTTCAACAAAAATATCAAGCTTGTAATCGGTTAACAGTTAGCGGAGTATCGGCTTTAGATAACTCCAGACTTAATCCCATTGGTGTGAATTTAAGAAATGATTTACAGTTTCAAGCTTATCTAAAAAAAGCGGGAGAGGTGTTAACTAAGGATAATTATTTTATTTCCTCTTTTACATTGGCTTCGAGTCATTTAACTAAACAAGAAACTTCAAATATTTACTTGTCCATCATTATTGCTTATAGTGCGTTTAAGAATCAAGGTTACTAGAATTATCGTAATCTAGTTCATAGTAAGGAATTTATTCCTGCTTTGAGGACTCAATTCATTAATACTAATCTGTAATAATTGACGATGAGGATAATCTTTTCTATAGATTTTTCAATTTTCTATACTTGTTAATTCAGTTAAATGTATATTAGATTGAGGCTTTGTGAAACTCGACATTAGTAACATTTGCAATCAATAATTTATGTCTAAGCTCAGAAAAAAGCTAGTAAATATATCTTTCATAGGTGGTGCGATCGCACTGTTACTTATTCCTACCATCCCTTCTTATGCTATCAACTTGAATAGTATTTTTTTCATCTCCAAGAGTGACAACAGTAATCAGGTGCATTATGGTATACAGACTAATCCAGATTGCTCGCTGAAAACTGCTAAACCTGTGTATCCTTATTGGAAACTTCAAAATGGTCGGTTAGAGAGTTTGCTAGCAATTGAAGTTCCAGCCTTTGGTATTGCCCGCTAATCAGTTTCAGGTGATGAAGTAGTTATAGAAGTAAACGGCTTCAAAGGACGAGGAATTGTAAAACCTATTATGATTCGGTCTACCCGATCGGGAAGTCAAGAGTGTCAAATATCAGCTTTTACACAAATCAACGGCGAAGTTACTCAATTGCAGCAAGTGCATATCGACTTGACTAGAAACGGTTTCTTTGGGCTTGGTGGTACGGTTCACAGCATAACATTTTATGGTGTCAATCAAAAGCAAGAAAAGATTATCTGTAAATCTAATTGTCGTTTCTAAGCAGCAGAAGTCATTATATAGCCGGAATGAAAGTTAATAAACTCTGCCCGTTCATCTTGTCTGAATATGGGAAATTTACGTGCTGTAGGCTTTAGTCCTAAAATATTAATGCAAATAGACGATTGAGGATTTGTGATTACCAATCTGTTGGCTGGTAAGCGGCGACGTGGTGGAAACTTGGAAGAAGATGCTCGCTCGTATAGTGAATGTCAAGTATTCTGTAGCTGATGTCAACTCTCTATTTCTTACTTTTGAATCATTGTTCTTTTGCTATTATTCTCAAGTTTTCTAAAGAAAAATTATAAAAGTCTGGAACATTTATTATTATTTTACGTCAAAGAAATTATCATTTTGAACTAGAGCCATATACTAAATTGTCATTATTCATCTATATATTTCTATAGCTAGAACGATATGAAATTCCCTCATCTAAACTTGAAAAGTATTGTGCGAATCGTGCTCATACTAATAAGCTGGCAGACAATTGCAATTATCTTACCTCCAGGCGATACGGCTTCAGCCGTATCGCCTTTGGCTTATCGCGCTCTCTCCCAGTTGCCTTCTGGAACACAATCTCCCGCAAAAGCCAAGCCCTACCCCCGTCGTCCCTTCAAACTGCGCGATCGGGTTCCTCCTAACAGTTCCTTCTACCAATTTCGAGAACGTTTAAAGCAAGCCATTCGCGAGCGCAATGCTAAATTTATTCGTGCAATGGCAGATCCAAATATCAAAATTACCTTTGGATCTCCAATCCCTTTCAGTTCGCTCAAATTTGACGATTCCAACTCACTCTCTTGGAAACGATTGGAGCGAATCATGAGCATTGGCTGTACCCCTTATGAAGCCCCTGCGGGAGTTAAATTGGATGCCTATCAATGCCCGCACGTGTCTCAAGCTTCCTTAGGCGATCCTTTTACCGATGTTTACATCGTGGGTGAAAATATAAATGTTCGCGCACAACCGCGCAATGATAGTCAAGTCATTGGAGTTTTATCAGATGAGGTTGTTAAATCCGATCCGAGTGGATTCTCTCGCCTGACTCAACAGCAACGGCAGGAACAGCAAACCTTTGAAGGCTGGCAGCCAATTATTACTCCTACAGGTCAACGGGGCTATGTTTCCAGTCGTTATGCCTATTATCCTGCGGGATATCGCGCTCGATTTGAGAACAAGCAAGGGCAGTGGAAAATGACGGTTTTTATCGCCGGAGATTAGTCTATTTCCTCATGTATACTGCCATCCACTGCTTCCACTTTACTGCCATCTCCTGGGTAAAGTGACAGTTCCTGCCATTCAATACAACCTTCAATCAATTGGTTTCAATCCCGTTTCCGGGAATCGCTAAGTTTCAAGTGGAACGTCTGGTCATGAATCGATGTTGCTTCTTGTTTCAATCCCGTTTCCGGGAATCGCTAAGTTTCAAGTCAATCCAGATTTAAGTCAATTTTCAGATCTATCTGAAAGTTTCAATCCCGTTTCCGGGAATCGCTAAGTTTCAAGTTGTAGTTGCAAGCGCCCGTTCCGATAGATTGGCAAGTTTCAATCCCGTTTCCGGGAATCGCTAAGTTTCAAGGCAACAATCAATACACTCAATGCATTAGACCAAGGTTTCAATCCCGTTTCCGGGAATCGCTAAGTTTCAAGTTGTGGAGTACAGGGAGGAAAGGCACACAACCACATGTTTCAATCCCGTTTCCGGGAATCGCTAAGTTTCAAGCAAATGGCTGCTTTTTTGGCAACTTTAATCAAATGTTTCAATCCCGTTTCCGGGAATCGCTAAGTTTCAAGAAACGACCATTTATGAAATCGCGGTCAGTCAACCGGTTTCAATCCCGTTTCCGGGAATCGCTAAGTTTCAAGATGAAGATATTAAAATAGGGTCTACAATTATCCTTTGTTTCAATCCCGTTTCCGGGAATCGCTAAGTTTCAAGAATATTGAGCATCTTCAAAAAACTTGGAATCAAGAGGTTTCAATCCCGTTTCCGGGAATCGCTAAGTTTCAAGTTCTGCTAATTTGCTTCATTAACTCAGGAAGCAATTGTTTCAATCCCGTTTCCGGGAATCGCTAAGTTTCAAGAAGTAGGCATCCTCACAATAAAAATTGGGTTTATGCGTTTCAATCCCGTTTCCGGGAATCGCTAAGTTTCAAGTCCGCCATCTAAAACCCTTACAGAGCAAGGACTCTACAAGCAGTTTTGGCAGATCGAAAAAATGACCTCATTTCAGCCTCGCTTATTGACATAAAATATCAATAGTGCCGAATATCAAAATGCTACAACTATTAACTTGTCTAGGTTCTGGCGATTTTGGCAGAACCCCCCAGGTTTTAGACTCCGCTTCGGTTTGCCAAACATCAATCTAGTAACATTATAGACGTACTACATCCCAACGTCCAGAAGCGGTTAGATATCTTCATCTTAATTGAACCGATCGCTGGTCGCACAATCGCAAAGCACGTACAACTAAAGAATAAAGCTGCAAAAACTCAATTTCATCGCGATCGAATTTATTCAAATCGAACTCTTTGAGGCTGTAAACACGTGTGCTCAAACTCGGCTCTGGCAAACGATCGCCATTCGGTAAAAAACGTACCATACACCGCCAACTGTCTGCGATCGCCTTCTCATATCCCGCACACAATTCAATCTGCTTTAACTTTGCCACATCCTTACTTTGAAACCCCTCAGTCCAAGCCGAATGGTGGCGACCTGCTGCCATCATTACCGTATAAACAATGTATGTTATTTTATCCTTGTCAGAAGTATACCGACACAATAATGGAACCAAAGACTGTTTGAGAACTTCCCGTGCTAAAAAAGCACTTTCCACCGCATGATTGGGACGCTTATTTTTCTTTTCATAGGCTTTTAAGTCGGTTTTTTGTTCTGGCTCATCAGGATTATAATCGGTATGGGCTAGCAAATATTCCCTTGGATTTTTCCCTCCATACTTGGCATGAGCAATTTTCTGCCATCCCCGCATGACTTCTTGCCATTTTGATTGTAATTTTCCTAGATCGTGGGTAAAAATCGCCAAAAAGACCAGAACTTCAAACAAAGCTTCGGCTTCGTTGATTGAAAGACTGGGTAAGATTTTAGTTTGAATAAATTTACCACCAGCTACAAGCAATTCATCACGGACAGCAGCATACTTGACTTTTACTGATTCCCCATTTTTCAACAAAATTGAGTAAAAATCTTCTCGCCATAATTTCCACATCAAAACCAAATGCCCAACATAATTATCCATCCGATAGCAATACTGAGAAATAATTGTTTTGTCTTGTTTGGGCGGCGATTTAAATTTATTGCCTTTGACATCAATACCAATTCTTAGACCAATATACTCGTCGTAATTAATATAACGAGGATTGACAAAGATTCGATAGCAGCCAATTAAAAAATCACGGGAAGTAATCGGGCTCAAAACAGGTTGGCTGTAAGATTGAGATTTATCTTTTGGCGTTTCAATCCGTTTAAAAATCCAATCATTCCCAAAACCTATGTTCTCTTGAAAATCTTGCCAAGCTTTACATAAGGTAGAAATCGGTACCGAGAAAGGCAGTAATTTTTGAATATCGTCAATCTCCTTATCGTCATCATCGAAGAAACTCGATTCTGTCCAGGTAAATACACTGCGATTATCGACTTTTCTAATTAGCTCGACTGCTTTTGATTCATCTCCTTTAAAAACGGTATCATAAAAATTATTCTCAAACTCCATTTCGATATTTTCGCGACGTTTGAGAGTGAGCAAATCTTCATCTCGATGAACGCGATTAATCCATTCCTCCTCAATCCGAAAACCCACATGCTCGCGGGCTTGCTCGGAATTGATATGAGCTTCTAAAACCTGCCAAGTTAACTCACAAATTTCTTTTTGATAAGGTAAAAAGCTTTCTTTCTCAGTTTCTACTTTCTCAATCACATCGACATTAATAAAATCTTTTTCTATGATTGGAGATTCTTCAACTTCAAATAAATCTGTTTCTGCTAAATCTCGATTCTCTCGGTTTACCTCCACCTTTCGATAAATAAAAACTTCCCCATTTTCTCCCGGAAACCTTGCACAGCGTCCCGCACGTTGCAATAGCGAATTCATCGGACTCAGTTGAGTATGTAAAACTTCGCAGGTAATATTAATTCCTGCTTCTATGACTTGAGTAGAAATTAAAACTTGACAAGGATCATTTTCTGCAAAATTATTCTCTCGCCAATTTTGAGAAAATACATCTTTCAAATAGCTTTCCTTCGCAGCACGGTGCTCTGGTAAAAACCTCGCATGTAACAGGGTAATTTCTATCTCAAAATCTTGATTTAAGGCTTTCAAATCTCGGTAAATTCCTTGTGCTTGAGAAACCGTATTACAAATGACAATTACTCGCTGACGTTTTTTCTGTTGAATATCATTCCAAATCTGCTGCGCTGTCAGAGGTTGGGAAACGGTACGAAAAGTTCGACACCGATTGGCTTCAGTGATTTTTAAATCAACATCTTCAACTCGAATAATTTCCATTATGAATCTTCGATTATTTCCTTAATTTTTACCGCTAATTCATCCGTTAACGTCGCCGTCATCAATAAAACTGGGGAAATCCCCTTAATTTGCTGCAACACCTTTAAAACAGTAGTAAAAGACCTGTCAGGGTCGAGTAAATGCAGTTCATCAAACACTAAATAAGACGCAAAAATCGCTCCACAATTGACATTACCCGAACCACGACCAACTGAATAGGGAATATTTAAAAAACTGCTTAACATTTGGTCGATAGTACAAAAAATAATATCCCCCTCAAAACGCGGATCTTCCGGGTTTTCCCCCGTCTGTAAAGTCACCACTAATTTTCTTTCCAGGGGATAAACACTTTCCCAATTTGCAACCAGCTTCTCTACCCGTTGACGCAGACTGTTTGCAAGGGTACGTAAAGGTACGATATAGATTAACTTATTGGGAAAATCGAGCTTGAGGGATTTCGCAAATAGAAAGGGTGCGATCGCAGTTTCGGTTTTCCCCGAACCTGTAGGAGCGCGAAGCAGGGTATCTTCACGGTTGAGAATGCGATTGATGGTCTGGGTTTGGAAGTTGTAGGGATGGTGGGTGGTGAGGGTATGAAAGAGTTGGTGAATATCTGTTTGAATTGCGTTACTCATGATATTTTACATTTTTGATACTACCGTCATCTTTTACAGCAGTAATTTTGACTTTGACATTTTGTCCTGCTTCCAAGAATTTTGCTGCTTTATGCTCTTCTGTAGTTTTTTTTGTTCCATCTGGTAATTGATAAGTTACTTTCATGCTCTTTATATTAGAAACCGTTGCATCCAAAATTTGACCTATCGTAAATTTGGGAGATGCTTTAGTTGGAATATTTGTTTTAGGTTTTGGTAAATTTGCGTTAGAAGTATTTCTAAATCTCCGCTTATCTTCTTTTGATTCACCCATTACCTGGAATGGTGTTGGAAGCACTGGACGGTTTATATACTCCTTCGCATCAATCGTCATATAACGAGTGTCATTAGGTAATGGAGGCTTATCACACCGCAACATCAACAAAAGCATCTGAATGCGGGGTATATCATCTAGTTTGACTGCATTGTATCCTTCTGGATGGTCATCAAGATGGATATTATTAACGATAAATTGTTCAAAAGCATTAATGCAATATGTCGATATTGAATCTGTATTGCTTTGGTCTTCTTCTCCCGATAACCATTGATTATTACTACTATCAAATAATTTCGAGTAACGCTTTTGACGGTTATTCAGTAAAAGCTGGTGTTCTATTTTCACAGCACCCATTCCTAATGGCTTACCCATACCTAGAGATAAACAATATTGAGGTACTGCTGCTTTTTGTAATATCCACAGTATCGCACCTAGCTCGATATCAGCGAGGTTTTCAAAGTGGATATCAAAAGTGAATTTTACACCTGCTCTTATGGGTTTGATTTTAGTTATTTGAGTTCCCTTAGCGTTATCACCTTCAGGATGTTCGATATCAGGATTCTTCCCCTTATGCCAATATAATTTATGACCACGAATGACGGTTTCTCCTACTTGGTTATCTTTCGGTGGTTTGCTTGCATAATGCCTAAGTTGTATTTTTTCAGGACTAGTTTGGACTAGGTAATGTTGAAACGTTGTTGGTTTGGGATTGGAAAGAATCTTGGGTGTAATTGTTTTATCAGGACTTCCTGTTAGCCAAATATCATCATTAATTGTTTTTTCACAAATAGCATGTCCGATAAAAATTCTTCCCTTTAAAGCAGAATGGAAGTTATTAACAGTACTTTGCTCAATATTACTTTGATTCTCGTTATCTTTACTTCTCACATATCCAAATATTGCCTCAGCTAAATCAATTCTATTAGATTTACCAATGTTTTTAGGAATAAAATCAACTGCTGAAGCTGCTTTTCCATCTTGTAAGGGTGAATAAGGAATGCGAAAGTTTGGACAATGACCAAATAAAGTCACTTCTGTTTGTCCGCTTTGAGGTTCGCAATAAAAAATAGGTTTTCCTTCTTTTAAAACTCCAAAATCTTTATCAAAAGGTTCTAGCTTTTGAAATTCGGTTAAAGCACTTCGATAGTGTTGAACAGCAACACTACTAATCGAGATGCGATCTATATTATGGTTGATTTCTGGAACAATACAATGATTGCGACGATGGAGATTTGTTGGATCGTCAGAAGATTCCAGCATATTACCACTGGTGACTAAAACCCCTCGTTCGCGATAACGCTTTTGATTTGCGCTTACTTGTCCGGTAAACCTTCTTGGACTTTTAAAAAGTGTATCGCCAAAGCTAACATCTATATACTGTGGAATATAGTTTTTTTGATTCATCCTAATCAAAGTTTGAATCCCTACTAAATCTCGCTCTTTAACCCAGATAATAGAAGACTTTTCAATCATTTTTGCAGGTTGAATATACCAGTTATCCCCTTCCTTCACTAAATAACCAGCTTTAACATTTTTGAGAAGCTTTTTATACTCACTCCCTAATGGATCGTCTCTTTTTGCTGCAACAGCACGAAAGAAAAACCTTTTTTTATCCGATACCAGTTCCATTTTACTAAAACTAATAATCTCGATTAAATTTCTGAGCATTCCACGCAAGCTGCTAGCGGGAATCACTGGCTTTCTGGCTTTAGATGCTATCTCCGTGTAGAAAAAATCTGGCAAATCTTTTGATTCTGCACCACATTCAAATTCTTCTTTAGTTAAACCACAGCGAATATATAAAGGAGATTCAGTTGTAAGCGTACAATCGATTCTACCTGTATAACGTTTTTCGGATTGGGCATAGTAAACATTATGCGAAGGTAAAGAATCTGCTTGAATCTCAACTATATCATTGGGTAACTCAACAAAATTATAAGGTGCTCTAGCTTTTCTAGAATCTGGTACATTTGTTAAATGTCTAGGCAACATTTTTCAATTCCTTCTCAGTTGTAAGATTAACTAATCTGCTTAAATAAATACGAGCTACGCCTGTTTCTACGTCATAATCAATATAGTGACGAACACACAAACGCAATGGACGATATAATTTTTGATTGCTATCAAAAGAGATATTAATTAACGGAACAGCATGACACAAACCTTGAGAACCATCCGATACTAAGGTAAAACCATTGCTAATTTTTTCTGCTTGTGTACCCCAAAGAATCTGATTTTCAGGAATAAGCTCTGTATTCTTTTCATCTTCAATAACACGCGCTTGAAAACCCTCATCTGTTTGCCAAAGCATCACTTCAGAGTTTTCGCCAAAAATCCGACACTGTTGTAACGTTGAACAGCGCAATTTAGCAAATTCAGAAAAAACGCTATCTGCTGTTATTAAATTTTTATCTTGGAATTTTCCCCAAATAACCCCATCTTCCGCATGGGCTAATAAATATTTCAATTTATATTTATTCCCTTGTTCTTCCAACCAGTTTTGCAAATTAAAATCTACTGGTACTTTTATAGTTTCGCATTTAGGTTTATTCAAGGTGTCACCTCCAGATGTAAAGCTGCAACAAATTGATTTAACTCTTCCGGGTTATCGATAGTCAAATCTTTATTACTAGAATTTTGTACAATTGCCCAATTTTTATCGCCATATTGAATAGTTGCATTTTCACCTTTCAACCTTCCCCGTCCAATACTACTGGTTCCTCCAACAGTTAGATCGCCAGTCCACAAATCTTTGAGTAATAAAAGTAATAATCCTATTTCTGGTTCTTTTGGGTGACGTAGTTGCAGTGTAATTGTGAGTTTTGTTTTATCATTGCCAAAAACTGGTTGCTCGTTGAATAAAGCACCATCTAAAGCACCACCAGTAAATCTATCGATCGCAATTCGATTCTGTACTAAGTCGGTGGCGTCATTAATTTCAACTTCATCGACAACTAAACGACTTGCTCTTGCTTTTTTTGTCTTCTCATCCACGAAGCCAAATATCTCGTTAATGATATTTGTATGTTTTTGAATAGTATTAACTATCCTTTCCGCACGATGTCGCAACGCACCAGTTAAACTCGTACCTGATAATATTGCTTTTGCTTCCCCATTCCGTCGAGATTTCAGATGGACAACATCAGGTGCTTTATCGGTAGATGCTTGTCCGGAACGAATTAGTAAAGGACTTGCAAGGGTAAATGTAGCTTGGATAGTTAGATGTTGTCTTTTATCTTCCTCTGCTGTAGTGACACCCAAAGCATCCGCAATATTGCCGTGAGTTGGAGAACCTTCTAATAACCCTGTTTCCCAATGGGGAAATTTTAGCCATTTTATACGCTGTTTGTAATCTCGCAAATCAAACTGAAATACTTGCCATTTTTCCACATGACAGCGACCAAAACCGCGAGTTTTCTTGATTCCCAAACGAATTTTACCTGTTTCTAATCCTTGTAGGCTAATTATTAATTCTCTAATTAACTGCTCTCTCTCACTTTTTTCATCTATTAATAATTCAAAATAGAGGTTAAATTGGGTTCCTGATTCCAAAAATTCTAGATCGTATTTTGCCCCATCGTCTGCGGTTTTCGTGATGCTATTAATTTTTACTCCATCACGTAATTCTAAGCCGATCGCGTCGTTACTGAGAGCATCATTCACAAGCAGAGGGCTTTGCTCTCCATCGTCATCACTACGCTCTCCACCAAACAAAATCAAATCATTTTTAGTATCGGAGGCATTGTTATGTTCTCCCAGATAGTTTCTTAAAGCTCCCGCAATTGAAGAACCCATTAATAAAGCTTTATCTTCAATACTATCTCGTAAAATTTCTATATCTATGTCGCTATCATTATCCCCACTTCCAAAACAAGTAGGAGTATCTAATATCAAAACCCCTTTTATTATTATTCTTTCGATAATCTGGCGTTGATTTCTAATGTGGATGCGAGCGCAACTCATTATTTAATCTCCTTCATGGCTTTTTTTGCAAGAGCCATAATTAAACGTAGGGTGTATTTTTCAGCTAGTTTACTTTGTTTGGCAAATTCATCAGTAATACTTCTCTCTATATTTGCAACATTAACTGTTAGGTCTTGCTTATTGCTTACCCAAGTCCAAGATTCTGCATTTTTTAACCATTCATCAAGTTGGTGCTTAAGAGAAGAATTTTTCTCACTAGGGTAAATTTTTGCTCTTTCCAACTGACCTTGTGCATAAGAAGGAAGATTATTCAATAGTGATAGTACTAAATTGCAATCGCCAGTAGACAGAGCTTGTCTTGCAATTATTTGTATGCGGGAAAGCTGGCTGTTACTAATATCTCCTTCAATCTTCTTTCGTGCAATAAAATTTTGTAGCGCTCTTTCAATTTTTTGGTCTAGTAATCTTTCTGCCATCTGTGCTGCTAACGTGTGTGAAAAATCTTCTTGTAGTTCCGGTTTGTCTTTAGAATTTTTACTTGGTAAATGAACTCTATACCTAGATTTATCTAACCAGTTAATCGCAACTCTGCCAAAACCTTCATTTCGTCTTTCTCCAATACCTCTTGCTTCAATGTCTCTAATCGCATCTGGAGTAATATCAAGTTGTTCAAATACAAACACACTACCTGCTGCAAATGCTGCAACTTGAGGTAGAGGTAAGCCCCATTTACGGTTAAATCCTCCAACTAAGGTGCTGCTTGCATAACTTCTTATGTATTGCAATTTTGTACCCATACCCAAGATTTTCTCTATTTCTTGTGTGAGTGGTGCAGGATTTTTGTTGCATGCAGAGGGTGGAATAATAGCATATTGACCCCATTCATCACGCAAAATTAAGTCACTCAGCAGTGTAACTGTAAAACAATCGCTTTCAATTCTAGTGTCAGGAGAAATATGAACTTCATCCCAATTTGTAGAAAGTTTAACATTACTGATTTTAATATGTCCGTATCCGGCAGTTCGAGAACCACCAAGCCAAATATCCTCTGATTTTTGCAGTAATTCCATCAGGAAATTAGCATCAGTATCGTTACTACATATAATTACAGCTTGAAAAGTTTGCTGGCGATCGATTGCTTCGTAACGAAAGATTTCACCCTCTCCTTGAAGTTGATTCGTTTGAGGATTGCGTTTAATTTGAGTCGAGCGTCCTTGTTTGCGATCTCGCTGATTGTGAATATTAATTCTTCGCTTTTCTTTATATAGCGTTATCGAATCACTTTTTTTGATGCAAAAACCTTCACCAATAAATTTAGGGTTATCCAATTCATCGCTTTGCTCGATTCCAAAATCGAAAATTCTGATTTCTGGCAATTCATCATTTAACTCTGCATCCTTCTCTTTGAACCAAGAACGCACAATAGGTAAAGTGCGGTTACATTCATTACTTAGTAAATAAGCATTGAGATACTTGGTACTGTTAGCATCAAAAAATAAACGTTTAACTTCATCATTATCTAAATCAAGCTCCTGCAAACCATGTTGCTTCAGATAACGTCCAATAACCCCACCACGAATCATGCTACCAGGGATGTAAGAATAGGAAATATCACTATTTGGATCGCCTTGAAATGAAGTTGCAAGTAAAGGTTGTTGAGTATACAACGAAACAGTAATTACTTTCACTTAAACTACCTCCGGAATTTGGCCAAAAATATTGATGTAGCGATTCATATCTTCTTTGGAAATACCATCAAGGGTACATCTAACATTTCCCCTACCTCGATTGCGTCCGCTTCCTACTCGTCTCAATGCTAATGTACTTACACATAAAAGTGATAATATTTCATCATTGGGTTTAGTCTCAAATAATAAATCTGCCTTAAATTCAAGTTTGCGAAGAATGACTCGAAAAGAACGCAAACTTCCTTTATCTGCAACGTAAGTTTGATTATCAATAGCTGTTTGACGGCGAATAGCAGTCAAAGAATTAAGAACATCTTTTTCTGTTAATTCCTTCTTTTGTATTTGCCAAGTTACGACTTCTCGTAAATCCTCTGGTAAATATGCATCACTAACATACATCGCTCCCATGGTTTCTAAAGTGCTACCAGATGAACCAAATAAAGTGCAAGCAATATTTTCCCAGTGAGTCCGAATATTTGGGTGTAAAGTTAATAATAAATTATCGCATTCCTCACTCAACAAACCCTTTAAACTTCGTCCGCGTAAGTATGGAAACCCAGAGGAATCATGTTCGACTTCTTGGTCTATTAGTCCAGCAACACCATCACCTCTACCAAATGTTGTATCGCTTAAAAGTTGAATTTTGAGAGAATATTTAATCATTTAACCTTCCAGATCCAAATAAAATTCCATCGCTTCAATTGCATCAAAATATCCACAACGTCTGTTAAGCCAACCATTTTTTGATAACTGCTCATTTTGACTGCTAGATTTTGGAAAGAATGGCAGTTGTAATTGCGATGATTTGCTATAGTTCCATAAAAATTCTTCAACAGCTTTGTCAGAAGCTTGACGCAAAACCTCCCGTAAAGCCATCACTTTATTATGCTTCCCTTTCCAATTTTCCCCTATTTTAAATTCTCTAACAACTTGGGTAAAACCATTCCAAGTACGCCAATCGCTGCGATCGCTTCGCAAGCGTACCGGGCGCATTGTCAAATCGTAAATCCCGCGATCGTTATAGATTTTATACTCGCGATCGCGAATCTCCGAGATTGAACCAATTAAACCACTTGCTGCTAAATGCCAATCCAAAGCAGAAAAAGATTCATCTTCAAATTTACTCTCTTTGACAAATTTCTTTGCTGATTTACATAATTCTTCGCTAATGGCGTAAGCTCGTGCAAAGGGATAATGAGTTTTGACAACACAAACACCAGCACAAGCTGTTAAAGCTTTACCATCACTGACTGTTTGGTTTTCAAATGCTTGGAGAAATAAAGCTGCTAATTCGATGCCAATTCGAGCCTCACTAATAAATGTAATATCATCTCCGGCGTAAACTAAAGGACGAAAAGGTAAATAACCTTGAGCATTTAGGTTAAATTCTCCAAGATTACCGACTACTTTTCCTTGTTGAATGGATTTAACTAGAACACGTGCAACTGCTTTGAGAGCATTTATACCAGCAATATCAACACTTTTAGAAAAATCTCGGATTGCATTAATGTAATCCCGATTAGTTTTTCCCTTACCATGATTTTTAAATCTCTCTCCCATGCCATTACCATCAACATGAATCACTGCTGCATAACTTGATTCACCTTTAGAGCGACCTAAATGGTCAGTACGATAGGGAAACTTGTAAATATTTCGATCTACTTCGTTTGCAAATATTTCTTGTAGTTTTGTATTCGCTTGGCTGACTACTTCTAACTTTTTCTTAGTTTCGGTAGAAACTAAATAGCTATCCGCATCTTCCTCATCACCATAGTCAACATATTTTTCACTTTTACCTACTGCGGGGAGTAAGGTTGAATTACAGCTAGCACTGACTCCCAAACCTAATAGTGGAGCAGAAGACATTCGCTCATATTTTTGGCGCTCGATATCAGATTTCTTTAAATCCTCAACGACTGCATATAAGTTATTGTCAATTTCATCATTCCAATCAAAATCTTTATGAGCAACTAGTAAATGAATTCCTGGTGCTTCTTCTAATACTTTTCTACTCAATATCTGGGTAAATTTAACTGCAATTTCCCGCGATTTGAATACAATTAGAGCATTGCCACCATTTGCATAGATTCTTTCTGCATTTAGTTGGCTTTTTTCGATAGCATCTTCTTGTCTACCTTTTGGCACATTGAATTTTTGGTCTAAAATATCTTCAATCCAATATTGAGTTGCTTGCAATAGTAAAAAAGATGCCCCACTATTCTCACGCAAACGATTACTCTTGAATATGTAATTCTGTTTCCCAGTTGTATCAATAACAGTTACAGTATATTTCATTTTGTCCCCACATCGTTTTGATTAATCCAAGTATTAAGTTCTGTAGCTAAATTCTCTAAATGTTCTCTACCAAAAACTGCAATTTTTTTGTCTGGTAGCGTTCCAGATATTTCTGCTTTCAAAGAATCTGGTTCATCAAAACAGCAAATCAAAGCAACTCTTGCTTCATCTCCTCCCATTTGCTTTGCCCTTAAATATGCTTCAAACAGCTTACTTTTACATAATTTCCTGTCGCTTATAGTTGTACAGGATATAGCAAAAAGCTGATAACCGCGTGTAAATGCAACATCAAATTCAAACTTTTCAGTGCTGGTGAGTTTAAGCTGAAAATTCATTCCATAATATTGTATAAATTGGTCATTTGCAATAGTTTTTACTCGTTCTAATACATAATGTTCTAGCCATATTCCATCTAGCCATTTACACAAATCCTTTATCTCTGGAAATAAATCGATAGATTTTACATTCGATAAAGCAAGTTTGCCTTCATCATTCAGTAATTTTTCGTTTTTCAAGACTTCTACAAAACTTGATGGCAAGTCATTTAAGGATACAAATATCTTGGCTAAGTCAGTGTTACTTTTCCAATTACCCCAAGTACCATTTTTCTTTATACGTGCTTCTTCACAAAATATTTGGAAATACCAATCAAACCAGAGTTTTTTCTTCTCATCCTCACCAAATATTTTGACAAGTTCCTTAGTTAATTTAGATAATTTAATATTTTGTGTTGGCTGTTTTTTGAATTCCAATCCATGTAACTGAAAAAGCTTTACCAGTTCAACTTGTAAAGTATCGGGTTTAATTTTCAAGCGAACACGTTCATTGTCTTCCCTATCTATACATATTTCTAATCGACGAGGGTCAAGATAGCTAAAAATAATATTTTCACGTCGCTTATAAAGTGTATTAGATTTGTCTTTTATTTCTTCGTAAAATAATGCTCTGTAAGAGTGTGCGGACATGGCTTTCGTACCACCTGTATAATTTAAGCCTACTTTCCCGCTTTTAATACTCCCAAGCTTCTCTTTTATTTGCTGCTGAATATAGTAAGCATCAGACTCATAATCATTGAGCGATCGCAATTCTATATCCTTAAAACTGTTTGACTCGCTTTTTAGAATGTCTTGCAGTCGCTTCGCTGATTTTTCTGTATCCGTTGAATATACCAAATACGCAGTTCCACCTTCATTCAACAACAAATTTGCTGCAACGTAGTTAGGTAAAGGATTTTCACCAATCAGCAAAAACAAATGGTCTACTTTATACTCATCAAACTCAAATGTACCCATACGCTAAATGTATCCTTCTCAAAATTGCCACGCTCATTATGGCACACGGTCGGAAATACCCCCTTCCGAATAGCTGCTAATCTATAAACAATAAACTAAATAGCTCAAACTGTTATGATTACCATATTTAAAGACTATCCAGATTTTAACCTTTTACAAAAACTCGTCAAGGGTTCCCTCGACCAAAGCCAAAATTTGACCCGTGCAATTAGACTGTGGGCATTACTACGGTGGTTATATAGCAAAAATGGCTACACAAAGCTTGCTGAGCCTTTTACTTACGCAGATTGGCGCGAAGCTTTTTTTACCGAAACTCACAAGGATGAGAAGCAAGCAGATATTCTCAACCATCAAGATTTGAATTGTGCTTGCACTAAAACAACCAGACAATGGTTATTAGAGTTAGAAGTACCCGTTGACAAATGGCAGGATTCTTTACTAGCACAAATATCCATAGCTACATCGGAACTGGAAAAAATTCTCGAAGAAAGATTATTTGCCCAGGTTCGTAAATCTTTACAAAGTGATTTTGAATTATTAGTCAGTCGTAATTACCTACAAAGAAGCCAACATAATACTGGTAGAAGCAAATATTATCAGCGATCGCAAACATTACCAAGTTGGAAAACAAAAGAAAATATTACCCCTCTAGCAAGCTTAAGTATGAAGAAACAAGCTTATTTAGCAGGGACTTTAGGTTTGTTTAGCTTCCTCGACCCTAATTTACCCGTATTAGCTGAAGAATTTTCCGAGGAGGAAATAGATGAGGACAATCATCGTGTATTTCTCTATGTTGATTATGTCGTTCCCGATTCTAGTCCAACACAAGATGCTGTAGATGAAATTCAAAGCCAATTGCAGGAAATTTGGAACTATGAAAACGTTCCACCTTTACTTTTCACATACCATAGCGCACATAGGAATCAAGTTAAAGAGTGCGTTGTTTATCCAGTCTGTATTTATTTTATGGAGCGTGCTAAATATCTGTGTGCCTATGGAACAACTCCACACAATGATATTAACTGGTACAAATATCGTCTCGATCGAATTCTCTCTCAACATATAGAAGAATTATCTTGGCAAGATATTCGGGTTCCACAAATTTTAAAAGAAATTAATGATAATCATCAATTACCAACTCCCAAAACCATCAACACAAAATTAAAAGAAGCTTGGGGATGTGATTTTTACAAAGAAAAATCATTAATGGTATTACGGTTTGACCAAGACTTCCATCAGCGCTATGTCGATAGCATCAGTATTCATGATACTTTTGTAAAAATTACTTACGAGCAAGCATTTACTCTCCTTCAACAGCATATACTCGACCAAGAACATCGGGAGGTCATTTTAAATATTCTCCAATCTCGTCCGAGTAGCGATGCATATTACCAAGTCAATTATCGAGTTACCGACTATTACGTTATCAGATGGTTACGAGCTTTAGGAGCAAAAGTTGAGGTTTTATTACCATGGAATTTACGTCAGGAAATGACTCGTGAGATCCAAGATATGTTTAATCTATATAAACACGTTGTTGGAAGTAATTATGAATAATGCCATACACTGAGCTTCTTCTAAGAACCTTCCCATATGTTCTATGGCTTTGTCGTATTGAATCTGGTGAAGCTTATCAGTGGATTCTGCTTATACCAATTTTCTATGAAGATGCATACAATTAGCCTGCGAAGGCAGGCTTTGTTTGTATAGCCCCACTCTTCTAGAGTGAGGGCAATAATGTGCAAATTCACATAGAATTGGTATTAGGGCGTGTTTTCACTCGTATTTGTTTAATCTCCTAATTTTCTAGCTCCCCCTAAATCCTCCTATGAATTGAGGGACTTTTAAGTATCTTAGCCTCCTAAGCTATGGTGGTGTACACAAGTCTTCTAAAGTGCATTAAAAGCGGTTTCGATCCCCCCTAACCCCCCTTAAAAAAGGGGGGAACTTAATTCCCATTCTCCCTTTTCACTATGTTTCATCTCTTTTCTAGAGATTTGTGTACACCCTAGCTGGGGTTGGGGGGAGATGGGGTGATCTATAAGAGTTGGAAAACACGCATTAGTACCCATTTTTATGGCGGAAGAGTAAAAAGCGTTGAAGAAGGCAGTCAGCTGATATCAAGTTTTGTTTGCAGTTCTTGTGCAGTTAACACACAAGGGGCGAAACTCCTACCAACCCACATATAACAAAAAAAACCTCGGTGAAACCAACCGAGGTAAGTAGGAGAAGTCCGAATGACGATGAGAACTGATACCGAGATTCAATATTTTTTAGCTAACACCCAAGCCCAGCAACACTAAGGCAACAACCAGCAAACTGGCAAACGCACCTTGCAATGCATATTGGCGTTGTTCCTGAGTGTTTGGGGAACCACTGTAGTACATTTGTGGTTCTGTTGCATAGTTATTGAGAATCCCATTTTCATTAACTGTGGTATACATAGCTCGTTTTTTTATTTATTAACTTATGTAACTAAATTTAACAATATTGTTACAAAAAGTCAATAGAGCTTGACAAAAAAAAGCCCGATCGCTGTCATGAGTACTGCCGATCGGGCTTTGGAAGATTTATAAATTCTGTTCCCAGTCATGATGCACGCCAAGACAGCGCAACTAAAAAGCAATTCCAACAGAATTGGAAGGCTGGAGAGGAACGCGAGGTGAAGGAGACGGTAACAACCGCCAAACTTTAATTGTCTTATCGCCGCTACCACTGACCAAGATTTGCCCGTTGGGACTGAAAGCAACAGCATAAACTCCCCCTCCATGACCCTCAAAAGCCCGAAGTAGCTTTCCTGTCTTCAAACTCCACAGTTGAACTCTCTTGGCTTGACCCCCACTCGCAAAAACCAGCCCGTTGGGAGCGATCGCAACACTTTCTACAGTACCGAGATGGGCAGAAAAATTTTGCAGTAATTTTCCCGTTTCCACGTCCCATACTTTGATATTTTTGCCGTCTGTTTGTGGAAGGGACTGAAAACTATCATCCCCACCGCTATTTACTAAAGTTTTTCCATCGGGTGCGATCGCGACTGAAGTGACCCCAGATGATTTTTGAGGAGGAACAAGACTACGCAACAGTTTACCCGTACTTAAGTTCCATAATGTAATTTTGCCATCATTGTGACCCGCAAACAAAGTTTCACCATCGCGACTAACAGTAAGAGCAAAAGCCCCCGATTGCACGGTGCGAAGTTGCTTTCCATTTGCCATATCCCACACCTTAACTATATCTAAGCTCCCAGTAACAATTCTTCCATCTGGAGTGATAACAATTGCTGTCACTCCACCTTTATGACCGTTCAAAGTGCGTAACAGCTGTCCTTTTTTCAAGTCCCACAGCTTAACTATTCCATCCCTATCACCACTCACTACAGTTTGTCCATCCGGAGCGATCGCAATAGACTTTACTCCCTTTGAATGACCCGACAAAGAACTCAGTAACTGTCCTGTTTGAAAATTCCACAACTTAACCGTTCCGTCATCACCACCACTAGCAAGAGTTAGCCCATCTTGACTTATTGCAACAGCGCGAACAGGAGCTGTGTGTCCCACCAAAGTACGAATCAATTGACTGTTTTTTTGCTGAAGTGGAGTAACAGGGTTTTGACCAATTGAGACAGAGCTAGCATGGATAATAGGAGACAAACGGGTCGCAGAAAGAGGCGTCATACCATTTTGAAAAAAAGATGCAACACGCGAAATCTGTAAGGGTGCAAGGTATTGCGCCCCCATGAGAGATAGCACCGCGATCGCTAGCCTGCAATTTGACTTCAGTATCATTCTGGAAATCGAGATATCTTAATGTATCAATTGACTCCACAACCTTCTCTCTGTTCCACCGCTCATTGGTCATTGGTCACTGAATCATCTAGCAATTCCGGACACAAATCTGGTTCTGTAGTTTCCTCTTGGGGCGAGTTTGAGACCATTGCAGCAATATCTGTGAATTTAGGATACAAAGGAGACACAACTGCCACTGGTGCTTCCCAATCTAAATCTAATGCTTTGTCATCACTTGGGAAACCATTGTTTGTCATTGCCGACTCAGTCGCAGTGCGATCGGAAACACGAACCTCTGTATCGTTAATAACTTCTGTTGATGGTTGCACGTCTTTTGCGACTTCTTCCGACTCTTCCTCTTGGAGCGCAACAGGTGCAGACAAAGTGGTGTCTTGAGTTAATCGTTCATCAGCTGCTAGTTCATCCCAAACATCAGGAAAAGGAGGGTACACAGCCTTTTGTGAAGAAGTTTGTCCTTGGGATGAATTGGGAGACAATATGACTCCCGACTGAAAATTCCCGTCTTGCCGCGATCTTCTTTTATAGGAACGCCATAAAATTAAACCACCTAAACTTAAAGGTATCATCAACCAAAACACAGAAGCGGTCTGTTGCGTATTGTCACTCGTATCCGGAGGAGGTGCAAACGCTCGATGGCTCGGAGAAACCAATTCTCCAGTCTCCGTTGGAATAACAGCATTTGCAGACGTTGGGGTAGGTGTCGCCTCAGGGCTTGGTGAAAGAGTGGGGTTCGTTGTGACTGAACTGAGGTTTGAAAAACTCGTGTTTTCTTCAATAACCATACCTGCTAAGTTTTGGGTAACAGCCACTGTGTCGCTGTCCCTAGCATTTTCTATCGCTTGCTTTCCTTCAGGCGTTTTGGCAAAAGCGAGAAAACGACTCGCAGGTGAACTCGGATTTTTCTTGTAAACGTATACTAAGGGCAGTGAAAAAGGATACTTGGAGTCTTTTGGCAAAGTCCCGTGTACTGGAACAACTCGTACACCTTTGAGTTGCGAAGCCCGATCTGCTTTGATATAACTAATACCGTCTATACCCAATTGCTTTACGAGTTCTTCAGTGTCCTCTTCAGTTATCTCAATTGTGTTGGAACGTGTGGTAAAGCCTTTCGATCTAAAGATAGAGTACCCGCCCAGAGCTTGGCGTATCTCGCTAGATTCGGGGCGATCGATGAAACGAATCTTACCTGGAATGCGCCCCAACCGCGACCAGTTTGTCATTCTTCCTCGAACAATTCTGGCAAATTGCTTGATTGTCAGACTACCCTTAAAAGGATTATTTTTCCCTACAACAATGGCAATTTTTTCACGCCGCAAGCGCACTAATTCCAAACCTTGAGCTTTTTCATCTGGTGTCAAACCACGTCCAATTGCTGCTATGTCAATATTTCCTTTTTGCAGAGCTTTGAGTGCAGCCTCAGTTCCCCTAGCAGCCACCTCTACTTCTGTACCAGAAATTCGTTTCTCAAAACCTTGTTTCAAAGTTTGGTTAATTGCTAACATTCTGTCGGTACCATCAATCCGTACCTTAAAACCACGTAGAGTTTCTGGAAGGGGAGAAGACGAAGCCTCAGGAGAAGATTGCGCCCGTGTAGAGCCCGACACGAAAAGAGTTGTTACTGGGGTCAGAATTAATGCCAGCAGTAAAGAGAAACTGATTGTCGAACTATCTTTTTTTTCTTTTTGCCACATATGCCCCAACGTTAAGGTAGCGAAATTCAAAGGTCTACCAGTCTCAAGTACAATTTTTCTGAAATAAGATGCATTAATTATACAACCCTGTCAATGTTTTTTCCGGTGAGGAATTTACTCATGTAAATTCTAACCCTAGTTCACTGTACACTCTCAAAGCCATAGAAATTTAATACTTATTTTTTCTTAATTGTTTTTTATTAAAAATTTTATAATTTTCTACATTTCAACTAGCATTAAAAACAGAACCTGGGTTGGGTTGGATTGCGAACCAAAACCCAACTTATGGGACATTTGCTAACGCGATCGCCAGTCACCGCTCGTCGGTCACTAGATAATTTTACCAACGACTGAAAAATAAATATAAAACCCCCAGTGGTAAGCTGGAGGAATTGGGTTTTGTCTTATGCTGTGGGTCTTTTAACAAGACCTTATTTGTTATAAAATATATTCTTTTCCTAATTTCAAGAGTTGCCAATTTGCCACATTCACAGCAAATTTTTATTTCCATTATTTTGCCCATAACAAAACCCTAGATTTATAATCTAGGGCATCTGGTGTTGCAAAGATGATGTGCATGACGATTTCTTTCATTAATCTATCTTTTTCATTTTATAAAAAAACGCCAATTTGGCTTAATTTTATAAAAGAATGCCAATTTGGCAAAAACAAAAATCTAACATTGAACCCTTATTGTTGGGTTTCGTTCCTCAATTTTCTAAATCATTTCTACAAGAATTGTTGGGTTTCGTTCCTCAAACGCCACGTCACTCAACGGGTGGAACCCTCCGAAGTTTGCTATTGGGGGAAACCCCCAAGCCGCAACTTCTCTCCGCACGTGAGTGGCTCCCCAACCTACTTTCTAAATTTTCCTGGACGCACCACCTACGCGGACTTCTTATAAAGTCCGCGCAGGCGGACTTAGCCTGTATAGCCGAGGCAGTGCGTTGCGGTGAATCCTGCCCTGGAGGCGGGTTTCCCGCGCCCTGGGGACTGGTGAACCCGAAGGGGGGTTCCCCCCGTTGTAGCACCTGCCGTGCGATTTCAATCGCTAACGTGTTTTTTCTTCATGCTTCTATTGACAACGTTTGTGTAGTCTGCTAGCAGATGTGCTACTAGCTCCTCTATTATTAGATAATTCCCGAAAAATTTTAACTTATGCTAACAAGAAAGAAGAAAAAAAAGTGCTTGTTTATTATACTTGCGATCGCTGTTAGCTTTTGTCTGTTGATTCTGTATGCTTTTGTCATTGAGCCGAATCGTTTTGTTATCGCACGTTATCAGATCGAGCGACAATTTGCTCCTCACAAGAATAGCTTCAAGATGGTTCAAATTAGCGACCTTCATCTCAAACAATTTAACAGTCGGGCACAACATATTGCCGAACAAGTTAATAAACTTAACCCAAATGTTGTACTATTTACCGGAGATTCAATTGATAAAGTTGAACAGCTTGATGGATTTGAGCGCTTTTTGTCGCTTCTTCACAAACAAACAGCTAAGTATGCAATTATGGGGAATTGGGAATACTGGGCTGGTGTTGATTTAAAACGTTTGACAGAAATATATGCCACTTATAACTGCCGCCTATTAGTAAATGAAAGCGTTATACACAACTACGGCAAGGACTCTATATTAATCACTGGATTGGATGATTTAGTCAGCCAACCCGATTTAATCAAATCACTCGAAGGTTTTCCCCCTCAACCAAACCATTTATTGCTTGCTCACTCACCAGCATATCGAGATTCATTGTCAGATAATGAGTTAGCAAAGATAACACAATACAAACCACAATATATGTTATCGGGACATACTCACGGCGGACAGCTATCATTATTTGGCTTTGCTCCAATACGTCCGAATGGTAGCGGACGTTATGTCAGTGGTTGGTATCGAGATGGTGCGATAGCCCTGTACGTATCGCGCGGACTGGGAGTTTCGGTTTTACCACTGAGAATGGGTGCAGTTCCAGAAATTACTTATTTTGAGTGGTTTCTGAACCCGGCTTGAGCCAAAACCAAAAGTCAAATAATTTGATTCGAGTCCTTTCACCAAAGCACTATTGAAACAGTAGACAAAGCTATACTACAAGTGTATTATAAATAAAGACTCTCTATTACAAATACCACAAAGTTCAATGATAGGCAGATTTTCTTCAACCATTAGTAGCGTGATGCATCGCCGACCCCGTCTGGGTTGGATAGATGCGATCGCCCTTTGGGCAGATCCCGAAAAGAACATTGCTTCTGACGGGTCAAAGCTCGTTGTGCTATTTGCGTTTGAGGGAAAGTATCTGTTATTGGGCAAATTTGGAGCGTTAGCCGAATGCCTGAATCGCGAGCAATTCATCCAAAGCGGGAGGTGCAAATGTTTTATAGCACCGATATAGGTCAAAAAGTATCAACTACCTGACCCCCGCTCCTGGATAACAGAGACGGGGGTTATTTTTTTAGGAGTGAATTAACTTATGGAAGCTCAACCGCCAAGTCAGCAATCACACGTACTACAAAACTCAGTGGTCGTCTTCTCCAAGAACTACTTACCACTGGCACGTATCAACATCAAACGAGCAATCGTGCTGTTAGTCACAGGTCAAGCAGAGTCGTTAAATTTTGGCACTACAAAGCAGTGGGAAGTCCGCTCACCCAGTGTTGTACTACAAGTGCCCGAACATATCCGCTTAATGGTTGGCAATCCCGAACGACACTGGAAAGTACCCGGTGTGAATCGGCGTGAGGTCCTAAAGCGTGATAGTTACACCTGCCAGTACTGCGGCAGTACCAAGCATTTAACGCTCGACCATGTGATTCCCCGCTCGAAGGGCGGACAGCACAGTTGGGACAACGTGGTAACTGCGTGCGAACGGTGTAACCAGAATAAAGGCGATCGCCTCCTACATGAAGCAGGAATGGTACTCAAAAGTAAGCCCAAAGCGCCAATTCACCCAGCCGTTACATTTGCCGAACAGTTTTGGAACGTGCAACGCCTGACTGAAAACGAGTAATTCACTCCCATAAACTTCTCTCGGAGAGGGCAATGAGCGCAATGACATAACACTGCCCTCTCACTTCAAAAAAAAATTTGTAGTATGCCCTTGACACTTGTGTAGTATTTTTGTAGTATAAATGTAGTAAATAACAACAGCCTCTGAAAAAGGCATAACGTTCGCACTTCCGTTCCTTGAAAACTTAATAGATAGGCACTCAATATGGGGGGTGTAGTTACAGCGCTTTGCATCTGAATGAGGTACACTCCCCTTTCATCCCCCTTAGTAAGGGGGGACAGAGGCGGGTAATTTTTGTACCTCACCAAGTTGAAATCTGCTGTAGTTCGATTAAAAGCAGTCACCGTATTCGTGTGAAAGAACTTGAATATCTCCTTACAGAGACGCTCTCGGGCAAAGCGCACGCTATGCAATGCGAAGCTATGCCTGTAAGGGCTATACGCGAACAAATCCCAAGCCTGAGTACCAAATTATGCTGCTGTAGCCCAACTGGAAGAGGAGCTGGTCTTAGAAACCAGATGTTGTGGGTTCAAATCCCACCAGCAGTATCAATATCGGGATGTAATTCAGTGGTCTAGAAGCCTTGTTTTGGGGACAAGGAGCCGTAGGTTCAAATCCTACCATCCCGACCATTTGCCCCTGTGACGGAACTGGCAGACGTGCTGGCTTCAGAGACCAGATTTTATGGGTTCAACTCCCATCAGGGGTATTAATGCTCCCGTGGCGAAACTGGTAAACGCTTCCGTTTGAGGGACGGAATTTTTGCAGGTATCTCCTATGCCTCCTTCGTCGGCACGCTTCGCTATCGGAGACGCTTCGCGAACAAATCCTGTCGGGAGTATCAAATTGAATCGTAGGCAGAGTGGATACACAACCCAATACTTGTCAGTTAAGCCTAAAAATGCTCCCAAATGGGACCATAGTTCAACTGGCACTTAGCATCCGCCTTGCAAGCGGAAGGTTAAGGGTTCAAATGCCCTTAGTTCCCTATGGTGTCTGAAGCCAAAGTGGTCGCGGCGCTGGTTTGTGGAACCAGTCATAACGGGTTCAAGTCCCGTCAGACACCCTTTTACGCACTCTTGGCAGCAAATTTCCTTTTGACAAGTTGGGATGGAGGGGGAAGATATATCAGAGTTTGAAAACAATGTCCGATCCCCCATCCCCTATTTTCAACCAAGGCGATCGATACCAACATGTTCTTCATAAGCGTACCAATTGCTGGAAAAGCCTTTAATATCTGGACTTTGGAGAGAAAACCTAACATGATTCTTAACAATAGGAAATCTCACAGCACCACTGCCATCAGGTCTGCTAGTTGCAAGAACAACTTCGGTACCAGCTGGAATCGTTTGTTTGAGCTCATCTCTAAGAATAGATGAGTCAACAGGTTCGCGTTTGAAGACAGTTTGCGTGTTCGCAACAATTTTTAAAAAATTCCTTTGGTTGCCAACAGAGTCCCGATCTACAAAAATTTTGACTTCATTCTTGTTTTGTTGTTCGGCAGCAATGTCGCCCACCGTTTGAATGGGAAAAAATTCGTTAGAAAATATATCTACGTGTGGTGCAAATACATACCAGCTAGTAAAGCCTTTGAATTGAAGGTTCTTAAGTGTGATTCTATGATGATCTTGAGTAATAAGGAACGTGTAGGATTGAAGAACGAGTACAGTAAAAGCTGGAATGCTTACAAGTTTAAAGCTGGGCAGCTGACTGGACTGAACTGGCTCTTGCTTGAGAAGTGTATCTTGGAAAAAGATGATTCGGGTTGCAAATGCCATAATTTTTACCTAAGTTCCTAGAAAATTCCTGAAAAATTACGCTGCAGTCGATAGTTGCACAATTTTAGCTCTTTGCGGACAATCTACATAGAATCTTAAGCATAGACAGCTATTCTTTCCAACTCTATAGTATTAAGAGGATGTTTTAAAAGTCCTCTTGTTGGTAGCAAAATATTAAGATCCCCCTAAATCCCCCTTAAAAAGGGGGACTTTAAGAGGCTTTTAAGGGGGTCAGGGGGGATCGATAGGTACTTAAAAACACAGCAAATCACTTTTCAAACAACCTCTAATGGCTTGTCTTAAAAAGAACTTAATTATTTTTCTAAGCCAGTATAATGAGTAAGTGATTGGTGATTCGTGATGAGCATAACTCTACCCTTAGGGCAAAGCACTCCTGATTGTCCGCTGGGTTGTGTACCCAACTTTTATCAAGTTTTGGCAGAACTTGCACCCATTGGTATCTTTTACACAGATGCTCATGGGAAATGCTTGTACGTTAATCCCTGGTGGTGTACTGTTGCTGGAATCACAATTGCAGAAGCACGGGGAGACGGTTGGATCGATGCTTTACATCCGGAAGATCGCCAGCAAGTTTTTGCCGAGTGGCAGCAAGCCGCACAATCCAATTTGCCATTTCAATCTGAGTACAGGTTTCTCCATCGCAATGGCAAAGAAACTTGGGTGTTGGGGCAAGGAGTTGCCGAACTAGATGCAACTGGGACCGTGAAGGGATACGTAGGGACTGTAACCGATATCACAGAGCGCAAGCAGATAGAAAACACTTGTAGGGAGAGCGAGGAACGCTGGCATCTGGCACTGCGCGGGAATAACGACGGTATCTGGGACTGGAACGTGCAAACCAATGAAGTTTTCTTTTCGAGCCGTTGGAAAGAAATGTTGGGCTTTAAAGATGAAGAAATTGACAATCACCTGGATGAATGGGCAAAACGAGTACATCCCGATGACCTGGGCTGGGTAACTCAGGTGATTCAAAACCACTTCGCCAAGAAAACACCGTTTTATACTTCCGAACATCGGGTTTTGTGCAAAGATGGCTCCTACAAATGGATTCTCGATCGCGGTCAAGCACTTTGGGACGAAGCAGGTAATGTTGTTCGGATGACAGGTTCCCATACCGATATTACCGAACGCAAGCGGAAGGAAGTCGAACTGCGAGAAATGAGCGTAGCTCTAGAATATGCGGTATCGGGTATTGCCAAGTTAGATGTTGAGGGGCGGTATGTGTTTGTCAACCAGTCTTATGCTAGTGTAGTAGGCTACGCACCCGAAGAGATGATTGGGATGTCGTGGCAACAGACCGTCTATCCTGACGATCTTGAGACAACGATCGCTGTCTACAATGTGATGTTGCAAGAAGGTAAGGTTGAAACCGAAGCGAGAGGAATTCGCCGGGATGGCTCGATTTTCTACAAACAGCTAGTGATGATTTCAATCTACGACGAGCAGCATCAGTTTATCGGGCATCACTGTTTCATGAAAGATATTACCGATCGCAAACAAGTTGAAGAAGCTCTACAAAAAGCTCAATCGCGCTTTGCCGGAATCTTAGAAATTGCCCAAGATGCCATTATTTCTATAGACAGCAACCAGCGCATTACCCTCTTTAACCAAGGTGCAGAAAAAGTTTTTGGTTACACCGTAGAGGAGATATTGGGACAGCCTTTGGATCGGTTATTGCCTCTCCGGTTTGCCGACATTCACCATCAGTACGTGCATGACTTTGGTCAATCGCTCGGTAAGGCACGGCGCATGGGTAGCAAAAAATTGCGTCAAATAGGAGAATGGGGCGAGATATTTGGTCGCCGCAAAGATGGCACTGAATTTCCGGCGGAAGCGTCTATCTCAAAGCTAGAACTTGGAGATGAAATCATCTTCACAGCTTTCTTGCGAGATATCAGCGATCGCAAACGTGCGGAAATGGAACTGAAACACCAAAAAGAAATTCTCCAGACAATGTTTGACCACATCCCCCTCATGGTCACGTTATTCGATCGAAACATGGATATCGAGTTTCTCAATCCCCAATTACAGCAAGTGTTGGGGTGGTCGCTACAAGACTGGCAGCAATCCGACGTGTTAGCAAAATGTTATCCCGATCGCGTAGAACACGAAACCGCAAAGGAACACATACTAGCAGCGAATGGGAAGTGGAAAGACTTTAGGACTCACACAGCCTCTGGCAAAACTTTGTACACGTCCTGGGCAAATGTACGCCTCTCCAACGGTTATCTAATTGGCATCGGACAGGATATTACAGAGCGCAAACAAACTGAATTAGCACTGCAACAGGCAAAAGAAACCGCAGAAGTGGCAAATCAGGCAAAAAGCCTTTTTCTCGCAAACATGAGCCATGAATTACGAACTCCTCTAAACGTGATTCTGGGATTTACTCAAGTGATGAGCCGCGATCGTTCTCTCAACGCCGAACAGCAAGAAAACCTCAAAATCATTCGTCGCAGTGGAGATCATCTACTCAATCTTATTAACGATATACTGGATTTGTCCAAGATAGAAGCAGGGCATACTTCCCTTGACAAAAGCAATATCGATCTTGTTGCTTTTTTACATTCCCTTCGCAATATGTTCCGGCAAAAAGCAGTCGCTAAGGGCATACAGTTTAATATCGATCTTGACCCAATTCTGCCGCAATACATCACCACTGACCCCAGCAAACTCCGTCAAGTCCTCATCAACCTGCTCGGTAATGCGATTAAGTTTACCAAGCAAGGAAGTATTACGCTCCATGTGAAAGTGAATGAAGAAGGTGAAACTTTCAACTTTCAACAACTGAAGAATCGGGCTTCTCCTGTCTCCCTGCTCTTTGAAGTAGAAGACACGGGGATCGGCATTCCAGCAAAGGATTTGGATCTCATCTTCAATGCCTTTGTCCAAGCAGAAGCTGGAAAAGGAGCAACAGAAGGAACTGGGTTGGGATTAACCATTAGCCGCAACCTTGCCCGTTTGATGGGAGGTAACATTACAGTCAATAGCACAGTCGGGCAAGGCACTACTTTCCTAGTGACCCTTCCCGTTTGGCTGGCTACGAGCACTGATACACAACCGGAACAAATTAACCATCAGGAGGCGATCGGGCTGGTTCCCGGTCAACCTCAATACCGCATTCTTGTAGTTGATGACCAGCCAGAAAATCGTTTGCTCTTGGTCAAACTGTTGAGTAACTTGGGATTAGATGTGCAAGAAGCAACGAACGGTCAAGAAGCGATCGCACTTTGGGAAGTATGGCATCCCCATCTCATTTGGATGGACATCCGAATGCCCGTTCTCAGTGGTTACAAAGCAACAAAATGGATTCGAGAACAAGAAAATGCGGCTCAAAATCAACACCAACCCTCGAAGATTATTGCTCTGACCGCTCATGCGTCTGAAAGCGATCGCGACCTTGCCCTTGCTGCAGGCTGTGATGACTATATCAGCAAACCCTTTCAGGAAGAAACCTTGTTGAACATGATGGCAAAATATTTGGGGATTTCTTATATTTATGCTGACAGCGAACCGCCATCAACAAGCAGCGACCTACCTGTCAGCATTGTACTAACTTCTGAAAAGTTAGCTGTCATGCCAGCAACTTGGATTGCTCAATTACAGCAGACAGCATTATTGTGTAATGAGGAAGAAGTTTTGCTTGTTATCGAGCAAATTCCACCCGAACACGAGTTTTTGGCAACACAACTGCGAGAACTATCACAAAACTTTGAGTTCCATCAGATTGCGCAGTTAGCACAAACAGCCCTCAACGTATAAGAAAGGGAGGCAAAATCCCCCCTCTTTTCCTTTGAGATCCTTAACTCTCCAACAATTCCAAGAACTGCTCCTCACTTAACCGAGCAACACCCAACTCCTGCGCCTTGGTCAACTTAGAACCCGCATCTTCCCCCACAACCAGATAATCAGTTTTCTTACTCACAGAATCCGTAACTTTTCCACCAGCTTTTTGGATTAACGCCTTCACCTCATCCCGTTTTAAAGTTGGTAGAGTCCCGGTAATGACAAAAGTTTTCCCAGCCAACTTTTGATTGCGATCGTTTTGTGCGATAGCATCCGTTAAAATTTCTAATTGCAACCCAGCATCTTTGAGCCGAGAAATCAAAGTTTGATTTGCCTCAATACGGAACCACTGATAAACAGACTGAGCAATTTCCGATCCAATACCGTGAATCTTTTCAACATCCGCTTGTGTTGCGTTAGCCAATTGTTCTACACTGAGAAACTTTTCCGTCAAAACCTGTGCTGTCACACTTCCAACATGACGAATACCCAAACCGTACAGCACGCGAGACCAAGATTGGTTTTTTGATTGGGCTATAGCTTCCACCAATTTCTGTGCGGACTTCTTACCCATCCGCTCTAATTCATATAAATTACCTTCTGTCAAGTCATACAGATCGGCAACAGAATGCACAACCTCCTTATCCACAAGTTGATACACCAGCTTTTCACCCATACCCTTAATATCCAAAGCATCCCGACTGACCCAATGCTCAATTGCTCCTTTTAAGATAGCCGGACACGAAGCATTGACACAGCGAGTCACCGCTTCATCCATTTCCCGCACCACGGGTTGACCGCAAACAGGACAATGAGTAGGCATGATAAAGGGTTTTGTACCTTCAGGACGCAGTTCTGGAAGAATTCGCACAACTTCCGGGATAATTTCTCCTGCTTTACGCACGATCGCAGTATCGCCAATGCGGATATCTAATTGAGCTATGCGATCGGCATTATGTAGGGTAGCGCGAGAAACAGTAGTTCCCGCCAATTGTACGGGACGCATTTCTGCAAGCGGAGTTAACGCCCCCGTTCTACCCACATTGACAGCAATATTTTCCACACGAGTTGGAGCTTCTTCTGCAGCGTACTTCAACGCCACAGCCCATCGGGGAAACTTCTGTGTAAACCCAAGCTGTTCTTGAAGCTTGAAGGAATTTAGCTTTACAACGACCCCATCAGTCATGTAGGGTAAATTCAGTCGTTCGGTATCCCAATGACCGTAATACTCAGCAACTTCTTTTAAAGAAGAACACAAGCGCTTGTTAGGATTTACCCGAAATCCCAATTTCTGCAACAATTCCAATGCTTCCCACTGAGTACTCGCAATACTAGCATCATCTCTACCGGGAATATGCAAGGTGTAAGCAAAGAAATCTAAACGTCGTTGTGCCACAATCCTGGAATCCAATTGCCTGAGTGTTCCCGCTGCTGCATTCCGAGGATTGGCAAACACGGCTTCACCTATTTTTTGCCTTTCTTGGTTAATTTTTTGAAAGACTTCTAGGGGTAAAAACGCTTCACCCCGCACTTCTATTCTTTCCGGTAGAGACATACCCGATATCTCAGATGTTTCAGACGCGTCTTGGTACGTCTCTCGATTTAGGCGCAAGGGAATCGAGCGAATAGTCCGCACGTTTTGGGTAATATCTTCCCCCGTTACGCCATCTCCTCGAGTTGCACCCCTCACAAGAATGCCATTTTCATAAGTCAACGCTATAGCAGAACCATCTATTTTGAGCTCGCAGACATAGTCCACTGCGCCTGTATTGGGTAATTGTCTCCGCCAGCGCTGCTCCCAAGTATTTAACTCGTCTGTGTTAAATGCGTTCTCTAAACTATAGAGGGGAATATTGTGACGCACTGAGGTAAACTGAGTCGCTGGTTTTTCTCCAACCCGTTGCGTGGGACTGTCCGGTGACACCAATTCTGGGTGTTGATTTTCCAGTTGTTGTAACTCTCGATACAACCGGTCATAAACTGCATCCTCCATGAAAGGAGAATCGAGGACATAATAAGCATAACTAGCTTTTTGTAAGAGTTGTCGCAGTTCTTGAATACGCTGCTTGGCTTCCGTCTCTATCGCTTCCATCGTCGTTCCCAAATTAGCAATCTGTCTTCACTATTAACAAAGTCGTAGCTAATAGCTTAATCAAATTTAACGAGCTCTGCCCTCTACTTGACAAGGTAGTTTGTGGTTTGCGAACGAATAACCAATGACAAATTCACCCAACTGGCTTCTCAACTTAATATCTAATTTGTAAAGTCACAGAAGCTTCCACGCTTTGCTCACCTGCAACGACTGGAGTATCTGGTGTTTTCGCGATCGCTACCGTATCCATACTAGAAAAATTCGCTGTTTGATACATTGGAGATGGCCGACTTCCATTAATTTGCACGCTCACAATTTCCTGTTGCTTGAGAGATAAAGCTCCCAAAGCTGCTTCGGCTTGACTTCTGGCGTCTTCGGACGCTAGACTAATGGCTTTTTTTTGTGCTGATGCGATCGCTTCATCCGTTGCTACTAAAGTCACACCATCAATACGTGTTGCACCAGCTTTAATTGCTTCATCTAAAAGTGTACCAAGTTTTTCTGGTGCTATTTCAAAGCTCACTATATTACTACCCTTGTAGCCTACAATTCTTTGCTGATTGTCTTTGTAACTATAAGTTGGATTTAGGCTAATACCTGTTGTTGCTAGTTTTTTAACATCTTGATTTACTTTTAAAAATGCCACAACTGTTGATGAACGTTGTGCGGTTGTTTGCTGTACCTTTGTTGAAGTTATATCTTGAACCTCAACCCCCAAACGAACGCGAGAGGTTGTTTTGGGAGTACTAACCATTCCACGACCTGAAACAACTAAAGTTCTGGGCAAAGAAGCCAAATTACGGGTTTCATAAGATGTCGTTCCACAAGCAACAAGACCCGATAAGCCGAAAGTTAAAAACAAAATGAAAAAAGATTTCCGGTACTTGAATTGCAATCGTGATGAGAAAGTCATAGGAGCCATAAAACTTAATGTGTTTCAAATATGGCATGAAATTTTTTTTAATTATCAAGTGGTTACAATTTCGGAAACTACGTTGATGCATATCCTTGCAACAGCCACCAGTGAATTGTAACTCATGACCGATCATCAGTAAATTCCCTGACTTGTAAATAGGAGATTTAGAAAATAAAGCATTTTCTTGTTTCTTCCATATAGTTTTGTATCTAACAGAATTTTGAGAGCATCCCTATGAGTGCAAATTGCCCCCAGAATAGAATTTTACGGCGATAGAAACACAGCCCACCTGTATGGAATTCATATCAAGTCCTACAGGCGAGTTTCCTACCATATAAACCTGGTGAACTTAGGGGGACTTAGCTTGTACAAACGCGCTCGCGGACATCATACGGTATTTTTTTCATTATATTCAATCAATTTAAGTATATTTTTCTATGAAGAGAGTGATATTTATTTTCAATATACTGAGTATTTAAAAAAAAAAGAGAGTAGTAAAACTACAATTTTATAAAAGAAGAATTTTTCTTGACTTACGAGTATTTACTGTTAGCTTCTCGTTCAATTACAAGCATAATAATTATTCAGCAATAAGTAAGTTGGTGTTAAAAATTTTGTCATGATAGGGCAGCTATGCTGAGGGTATAAGGGAATAGGTTTTTATGCAAATTTACTTTTAATTACATACTTCGTTTTTTTGCGCCTCTCTACTTAATTGGAATTTAAACAATTGTTTAAACATCACATCCAAGCAAATTTCTTCTCCAAGTAAAATTTTCACAAACTATGAAAATTTCTCACAAAGCTCTTGTGTCGTTAGTTATCACTTTAACAACTGCCATTGGGGGCTGTTTATTAAATGCGGAAGCAGCTACTTTTCGCAATGTTAGAAGTATAAATGAAAATCGCCAGCGTTATATTACAGCAGGCGATCCAGCACATTCTGTTGTCAATGTAGGAACGGGCTTTGATGGTGTAGTAGATTTAGTCATCAAAACTGATTCAGAGACCTTCGGTTGTTCGGGTTCTTTATTAACCTCAGGGAGACATATTCTTACAGCCGCCCATTGTTTTACTGACGGCTATCAAAATGTTATTGCTAATAGTATTCAAGCTTTTTTCGATTTACCTACAGGTTCTACATCCATAAAAAGCGCAAATCTCTTTATTCACTCAGACTGGACTGATAACTTTAGCAGGATCGAGGGCGATATCGCTATTATAGAACTTGTGTCAGAAGCACCTATAGCAGCCGAACGTTACGATATTTATCGCGGTACAGATGAAGTTGGAAAAATAGGCGTTAAAGTAGGCTATGGTTATTCTGGTAATGGTAATGAAGGAAATGTTTCATGGGATGGATTAAAACGTGTGGGGAAAAACATTTACGATGCTCCAGGCGAAATTTTATCCACGTTACCCCAACTTGACACTTTCGCATTTCCCGGTGCAGTTTTAGCATATGATTTTGATAATGGGTTAGCAGCCAATGACGCTTTTGGTTTTCACTTCGGTATTTCAGACACAGGGTTAGGATTGGATGAAATTAATTCAGCACCAGGTGATTCTGGAGGACCAACATTTATCAACGGACTCATTGCTGGAGTTACATCATTTGGCACTTGTTATGGTTATCCAAACTGTTCCGGTTCTGATATTGACAGCACTTTAAATTCCAGCTTTGGAGAAATCAGTGGTGATACTCGAGTTTCAACATACGCAAACTGGATTGACAGTATTCTGAGCCGTCCTGCGACAGTCCCCGAACCCAGTGCGATCGGTGCAATCTTACTAGCAGGATTCGCAGCCCTTCGTTACCGGAAAAGATTTTAATTGCTAATTGCTAATGGCTAATGGCTAATGGCTAATTGCTAATTGCTAATGGCTAATTGCTAATGGCTAATGGCTAATTGCTAATTGCTAATTGCTAATGGCTAATGGCTAATGGCTAATGGTGAGACCAGCCCTGGAGGCGGGTTTCCCACGCCCTGGCGACTGGACTCACCGCCTTCGCGGACTTAATAGAAAGTCCACGTAGGTGGACTTTGTTTGTATAGACGCGATTTTAATCGCCCAATGTTTTTTCTAATTGGGATGCTCTTAATAGAAAGTCCACGTAGGTGGACTTTGTTTGTATAGACGCGATTTTAATCGCCCAATGTTTTTTCTATTAACCATTAGCCATTAACCATTAGCCATTAGCCATTAGCCATTAGCCATTAGCTATTATCTGCATCCAATGGAATTTCAATAATAAATTCTGTTCCTTGACCGCAGGATGAAATACATTGCAACATTCCATTGTGTTTTTGAGTGATAATCTGGTGACTAATAGAAAGACCTAATCCAGTTCCTTTACCTTCTGCTTTTGTTGTAAAAAAAGGATTAAATATCTGATTTTGTACTGGCTCAGCCATTCCCGGTCCATTGTCTGCAATCCGAATAAAAACTTTTGTGTCGTCAATAAGTTCGGTTGTAATGCGAATTTTCGGACAATGAGAGTTAGGAATAGATTCTGTACCCCATGCTCCATTTGTCATTCCTTCTTCTAAAGCGTCTATGGCATTTGTTAATAAATTCATAAAAACTTGATTGAGTTGTCCGGGATAGCATTTCACATGCGGTAAGTTTTCATACTCTTTAATTACTTCTATCATGGGTCGCTTTGGTCGAGCTTTGAGACGGTGTTGCAAAATCATGAGAGTTGTTTCTAATCCATCGTGGATATCGACGGCTATCTTTTGATCTCCATCTGCACGTGAGAAGTTTCTTAAGGACTGCATAATCCCTTGAATCCGATCTGTACCTAGTTTCATTGAGGAAATTACTTTGGGCAAATCTTCTAATATGTGATTTAGGTCAATTGCTTCAATTTCTTCTTCTATCTCACTTCCAGGATTGGGAAACTGTTGTTGGTAAAGTTTCATGAGATGGACAAGGTTATCTACGTATTGATCGGCATAATGTAAGTTACTAAAAATAAAGCCCAAAGGATTGTTGACTTCATGAGCGACACCTGCAACAAGTTGTCCTAAGGAAGATATTTTTTCACTATGTACTAGCTGCAATTGAGCTTTTTTGAGTTCTTCAAGAGCTTCAGAAAGTTCGGCAGTTCTACTTTTGACTCGATGTTCGAGTTGTTGTTTTTGCTGGTCTAATTCTAGATTCAATCGTCTCAGTTTTAAATGGACTTGTATCCTAGCTAATATTTCTTCTTCTTGAAATGGTTTGGTAATATAATCTACTGCTCCTAAATTCAACCCCTTGACTTTTTGCCCTGTTTCAGCAAGAGCAGTCATAAAAATAATAGGAATATCTTTTGTTATTGGATTTGATTTAAGTATGCGGCAAGTTTCAAATCCATCAATTTTTGGAATAATTATATCTAACAAAATTAAATCTATTGGTTCATTATAAGCTTGTTCGATACCATTGGTTCCATCCATTGCAATCAACACGTTATAACCTGCATCACTTAAAGTGATATTTAAATAATCTAAATTAGCTTTGCTATCGTCAATAACTAAGATTGTTTCTTTTCTTTCTAAAGAATTTAGTTCGGTTTCATGTTGATGCCAAGCTTGCATGATAAATTACCCTTAATTTTTTGAAAAAACTGATGAAAATTTTAATTGGCTTTTCTCAGTGAGAAAGGTAGAGGAGAATAAAGGTTAAAACATAAGCTTTTTAAGCTTTCGCTTTGAATAGTTATTTTTACTTACTAAGTATAGTTTCAAAAAAACGCTATATTTAAGTAAAATTACTGGTTTAAAAAAACTACTTTTTTCAATGAGATAATGGCACAAGTAAAATTCCTCCAAGGTAGCTCTCATACTTTATGTTGAGAGAATAGGTCAAGTTTATAGTTCCCAAATAGAATTTGGAAATCTAAGTGTATTGAAAATAATTAAAGAAAACTTGCTGAGTGCGGGTAGATACTGAAAAAAAAAGACGCTTTCATTTAACACGTCTTTACAAGAATGTCTTTCACTTCGTTCCTAAGTGGAGAGAATCTTCATCTCGCTCCGGTGGCGCTGATTTGAAAATAAGTGGAATTGAGCATTTTTTATTCGAATATCTCTTAAGTCTAATTACACAGGCGTTGATTAAACACAGATGTTGGAAAAAAATTTTAGCACTTGTGAATGCTTTGAAGGGTTGGTGGTACCCCCACCCTCAGCATTCCCCTTAAAGTGCGATCGCCTGTATTTGTCCGCTCTTGCGAGGTAGTGCCTCTCGGACTGCATCCGGTGGCTCTCTCTGCCACCGGATCGCGAAAAGCTCCTAGCTCATAACCTAAAATTTGTAACTTAACACTTGTATGGCGCTATTTTCCGGGAGATTGCTAGGGCTAATAGAGATCGTGTCACTCTGGCTGCGGCGCACTGCTACTCCATCCATTGATGTCAAAAATGTATCTAATGGGGAAATATCACACGTAGAAGCATCAGCTGCTTGTGTACGGTAATGGGTAGGAATCACTAGTTTGGGATTAATGACTTGAATGGCTTGCTTGGCTTCCTCCGCATTATAAGCTTTTGCTCCTCCGCCCACAGGAACTAACGCCACATCGGGACGCCCTATCAAAATCTTTTGCTCTATGGAAATAGGTGCAGCCGCTCCTCCTAAATGAAGGATGCTAATACCTCCTTGCTTCCACAACCAAGCGGTATTGATCCCGAATTGTTTGCCGCCTTTGCGATCGTGATTTATAGCAATTCCTTGAAATTTAATGTCGTTAAACTCGTACACTCCTGGCTCGTAAATGAGTTTGGGGTTTCCAGGTATATCTTCTACAGCACCCTCATCTAACAGTTGACTGCTAATCAATACCAAATCTGCTTGAACTTTGGGCGAACGATACCCTGCGGTACAACCTACTGTCCGAAAGGGATTTGCCAGAATTCTTACGCCACCACCAGTAAACAGAAAGGAGGTATGACCCAACCACTGAATTGATAATGAACCACTAGAGCGAGGCTTAGACTGAGCATTTGAGCGAGGCTTAGACTGAGCATTTGCTTGAAATTCAGAACTAAAACCACTCAGTAATGCTGTCCCTACTCCCGCCCCTGCATAGCCCACGAACTGTCGTCGTTTCATGAAGAATTCCGCTCTCTAGACTGCAATTGTTCCAGAAAGTTTCGCAATAATTGCTTTCCTGAATTTGTCAGGACACTCTCTGGGTGAAATTGGACGCCTTCAATATGAGGATAGTTCCGGTGTCGTACTCCCATAATTGTTCCATCCTCAACCCAAGCAGTGATTTCCAGCACTTCTGGGCAAGTGTCGCGCTCAATCACTAGACTATGATACCGGGTTGCGGTCATTGGATTTTCTAATTCTCGAAAAACACCGACTCCTGTATGATGAACCGGAGAAGTTTTGCCGTGCATTAATTCAGGTGCGGAAATAATCTTACCGCCAAAAACCTGACCGATGCTTTGATGTCCCAAGCATACTCCTAGAATTGGCAAGCTCGGTCCAAGTTGTTCGATAACATTTAGGGAAATCCCTGCATCTTCAGGACGACCCGGTCCTGGTGAAATCACGATTCCATCTGCTTGTAAAGCAATAATTTCATCTACGGTTATTTTATCGTTCCGAAAAACTTTGATATCGGAGGCAACTGGGAATTCTGCTGCCAATTCTCCCAGGTACTGTACTAAGTTATAGGTAAAACTATCGTAATTATCAATAACTATAATCACAAGTTATGGCTCCTGATTTCTGCCAATCATCATATCATTTTGGATGCTTAGATTATGTGGGAAGTTGTCAGGAGGAGCCATCGGCTAAATAACTGAGATAATTAAGACGTATAGCGGAGGTAATAACAGCATTGCCGCTACAAGCAGCGCTACCAGAGCGGATACAAGTACGGCTCCTGCAGCACAATCTTTAGCTATTTTTGCTAACTCGTGATATGTTTGCTTAACTGTCAGGTCTACTATAGATTCTATAGCTGTGTTCAGTAACTCTAATGCTAAAACTAAACCACTGGTAACTGCAATCACTGCTATTTCCACGGGTTTCAGTTGTAAAAAAAGGCTCAGAGCGATCGCTATAGCGCATACACCAACATGAATGCGAAAATTTCGCTGGCTTTGAAAAGCGTAGGTAATTCCGCACCAAGCATATTTAAAACTAACAAATAAATTAGAAGCAACTTTCCAGGAAAATTCCCGTTGTTTGGGAGCAACTGGCTCCAGGCAACTTGGAGTTGGTGGTGCTGAGACTTGCGGGGGCGATGAAACTTGTTGGGACATAGGCGTACACACGAGGGACTAAAGTAGTTATCAGAATTTTCGGATATTGTAATTGTGTAACAGGTATATAAACAATTTTTTTACAAGAGTTTTGTGAGATGACAATTCCAGAATAACACTAAGAAGTTATTAAGCAAGAGCTATTCTACGTTAATATCAATACCTATATCTTTCAGTAATATTACTTGCTGGCTCAGCATTTGGTTCAAACTCTCTTCATCTGGATGGTCCCAACCCAGAAGATGGAGCAAACCATGAGCAGCCAACCAGGCTAACTCTGTCTGTAGAGAATGCCCTTGCTGTTGGGCTTGTTGTTGCGCTGTCTCAATAGAAATAACAATATCACCGAGATACAAAGGGACTTCGGTGTCTATTTCTTCCCCTTGAGGGAAATCTACCTCAAGAGCAGCAAATGATAAAACATCTGTAGGTTTATTCTGATGGCGGTATTGAGAGTTTAGCTGGTACATTTCGCTGTTATCCGTTAAGCGCAACCCAATTTCATATGTTGGTGCTAGCGGAGACTCATTATCAAGTCTTTCCATCCACTGCTCAAACCAATTTTGCCAAGTTTCAGCAGTCATTCGAGTCCCGGTATCCCAAAAATCGAGATTTGCTGCTTGGGACGATTCAGCAAAACAGTCCTGCACGTACAGATCGACTTTCACCAGCTATAAATCTCCCGTACTTAAGTTATTGAGTTTTTCAGGGTGGCTAATGCCGAGCGACAACTTTGTGTAGTAGATATTTGCCACCCCACTTATATTTCAAATATCAAATTAGGATTGTTAATAGTTATCAATCAATCCCCCAAGTAAACTGATGACGCCTAGCGAGTTAAGTAAGCAAGACCTACCAAAACTGCTAAAAGACCTACAGCGGTCAGTAAAAAATGTTTGAGGGAGGTGAGTCGCTTCTGCACCATGTTTCTCATGGCAAGTTTTACGTAGCTAGGTTGAGGTTCCGTCGAAGAAGAGTCACTCATAATCTCTTGATAACAAACTCTAATAATAATGTAACAGTTTGTATAGTATATCGGTTAGTGGTTAGTCGAGAAACCACTATCAACTAACCACTAACCACTAACTATTTGCCACCAACTGATTTTCCTGCCTGAGATAGGCTTGGATAAATGAATCAATTTCGCCGTTCATGATATCAGCGATCGCAGTTGTTTCTTCGTTTGTTCGCAAGTCCTTGACCATTTGGTAAGGATGGAACACGTAGTTGCGGATTTGGTTACCCCAAGAAGCTTCCACCATATCACCCCGAATTTCTGCGATTTCCTTGGCGTGTTGTTCTTGGGCGATCACCAACAACTTCGCTTTCAACCGAGCGAGGGCTTTTTCTTTGTTTTGCAGTTGGCTGCGTTCTTCCGTACAGCGCACCGCTATACCTGTAGGAAGGTGAACAACGCGCACCGCTGTTTCTACCTTGTTGACGTTTTGTCCGCCTTTACCACCAGATCTAGAGGTTGTAATTTCCAGATCTTTCTCTGGAATTTCCAGTTGTACGCTGTTGTCTAGCTGAGGCATAACTTCTACCCCAGCAAAACTTGTTTGCCGCTTTCCATTGGCGTTGAAAGGCGAGATTCGCACCAGGCGGTGAGTACCCGTTTCCGAACGGAGATACCCATAGGCATAGCGCCCTGTAATTTCTATAGTTGCAGATTTAATACCTGCTTCATCGCCTTCAGACACCTCAGTAATTGCCACTTTATAGCCGTGGTTTTCTCCCCAACGGGTATACATTCGCAATAACATTTCTGCCCAATCTTGAGCATCTGTACCACCAGCACCCGCATTGATTGTCAACACAGCGCCTTTTTCGTCATACAGACCAGAAAGTAATTGGAGTAACTCCCATTGGTCGAGTTCGCGGTTGAGTTTGCTGACAGTAGATTCAGCTTCTTGAAGCAGCCCTTCATCCGTTTCCAACTCTAAAAGCTCTACCACAGCTTTTGTATCTTCCAAATGGGATTTCCACTGGTGATACTGCTGCAAGTGCGATTTCAGTTCATCAAGTTCTTGCAGTATGGTTTGGGCTGTGTTGCGGTCATCCCAAAATTCTGGCTGGGCTGAGATTTTTTCCAGGTCTTGAATTTTAGCAGTCAGTGCGGGTATGTCAAAGATAGTCCTGGGTTTTACCCAGGCGATCGGACAACGTTTCGATTTCGCGTTTGAGTTCTAAGACTTCCATAATGTTGACTGATGAAAGATCGCTTTGGATTATATGCGATCTCTATTAACTTGTTTACTTTTTCATTCTACCCACACTTGAACCAGTAGGTATTTTTTGCCACTAAGAAAATAGGAATTGGGGGTTGGCATCGGGATTAATTTTCCAGTCCCCAGTCCCCGATCCCCAATTCTCAAGACTTAATCGCGACTGTTAAAAGCAATCAGCAATCGCAAGATAAAAATAAAGAGGTTGATGTAAGTTAGGTACATCGATAAAGCGGCAGGTAGATACTGGTCATCGCGGTAAGTCCGGGGCAAGATGTAGAAGTCAACGACAGATGCGCCAATAAATAGAAAGACTCCCACACCCGAAATCCCAATTTCCAGCCAAGTCGGTGTATAAACACCAAACACGCTAAATAAAAATTGCACTCCAACGACGACTAGTAGAGCAATTATTCCTAAGTTAACAGTTCTGCTCAGAGACATACCGTCTGACTCAGAGAGATTTGAGCCAATTTGACGGGCAGCGATAAAAGTGACACCACAGCCGAGGGCTGCAATCCCAATACCTTGTATGCCGACACCTTGAGTTTGCAGTGCAAGAAAAATCAAACCACTGAGAGTGTAACCAGATAAAAGGCTGTAAGTTGCCAACAAGGGTAGTGCAACTTTTTTATTACCTTTTTCTGCAACATTCTGGGCAACAAAGAACAAAATCAATTCCACAATCACTGCCCCAATCACAGTGGGAAAGAACAGCGCTGGGTTAGTACGGATAATACCGAGTCCACCATAAGTCCCCAAAGCCGTGAGAACCAATCCACCTCCCAAGTAGGGCAGAGCATTGGCAATCACGTTGGGACCTAACAGGGCTTGCGTTTTAGCCTTAGAAATCGCTTCTCGGAAGTTGCTGGTATTGCTCATATTTCAAAAGGAAGAGGTTTTTTAGTTAAGAATTGTTGTTTGTGTTTACTTCTATTTTTACCGATCGCTTCTCCTAACAGCCACAAAGAAGAGGAATGCTCCCGATGCAGGAGCCAAAACACTCTTTATTTCCGGTCTCCCGATCTTTACACGATTTAACATTTCTCCGCATACCAGCTAGCTTTCTATGAATCCGGAGGCACAGAAAAAAGAATCAGTGTAAATGCTGATTCTTAGGGGGGAGGCTCCTACAAGTTCAGTGGAACAACGAATGGTGCCTAAAGGGCTTCCTAAGGAAAATAATGACAGCTTTGAAGAACATATACGCAACTCTTATTTTTCCCAAAAACCAGTAGTTACTAAAGAGGAATTTATTATGATGTCAACTAATCAGTCTTCTACCCGGTTTGACGGCATAGAATTATTACAGTTGTACCACCAGAACCCTTCTATTAAACTTCGCAATCAGCTCGTACAGTTACACACCGGGCTGGTACGCAAGATGGCTCATAAATTCAGCCATCAATGCAACGAACCATATGAAGATTTAGAACAAATTGGTTATTTTGGTTTAATAAGAGCTATAGAGCGTTTTGACCCAACCCAAGGCTACGCTTTTAGTTCCTTTGCTGTTCCTTATATTCGTGGTGAGATGCTGCACTTTTTACGCGATCGCAGCACCCTATTAAAAATTCCCCGTCGCTGGCAAGAGTTGTATAATGAAGGACAAAAAGTCCGTAAAGAATTATCGCTAACTTTAGGTCGTCCTCCCAAAGATTCAGAAATTGCCAGAGAACTTAAGGTATCCGTGCAAGAATGGCAAGAAACCAAGTTAGCTGCTCAAAACAGATTGCCTTTAAGTTTAGATGCTACCGTAGTTCAAAACGTTGACTGCCAAATCACCTTAGGAGAAGCATTACCCTGTCCTCGTTCTGCTGTTATCCAACAATTAGAAGAAGAACAGCAACAACTTCAAGGAGCAATTAATAAGCTAGAAGACAAGCCCCGCATGGCAGTTGAAATGGTGTACTTGAAAGAATTGTCTCGGAAAGATGCAGCCAAGAAAATTGGTACCAGCCCCATGACAGTCACCAGATATCTCCAAAAAGGAATCCAAGACTTAGTCACCATGTTACAACCACAAACAGTTGCAACAGGAATAGCAAGCTAATGGCTAATGGCTAATGGCTAATTGTACAAACCTCCACGAGCCATTTATAAATTTTTCAAATCGGAAATTGCTCCTTTTGTCATAGCAGCAATAGCTTTATCGGTAGCTTTAGGCAAATGATAGTATTTACCTCCAGCATTCTTGGCTAACTCTTTAGCAAACCCAGTAGAAACAAATTTGCTTTCAGTATCTATTACTAATAACTGCATTCCCACAGCTCGTATTCTGGCAGCAATGTCTAACAACTCTGCTTTTATGTCTGGTTTTTGCCCTGGTTCTTGGGGTTCACCCAAAGAACGCGACAAAGGAATATTGCCACGTCCATCGGTGATCGCTACAATTACGACTTGACCGATATCACCACTCATTTGAGCATTTAAACCAACACGTACAGCTTGCGTTAAACCATGAGCGAGTGGCGAACCACCACCGCATGGTAATCTTTCAAGACGATTACGCGCCAGTGCAATAGAACGAGTTGGCGGTAATAAAACTTCTGCTTGTTCTCCTCTAAAAGGAATCAGCGCAACTTGATCCCGATTTTGATAAGCTTCTGTCAGTAGTTGCATCACTGCTCCTTTGGCTGACTGCATTCTGTTCAGTGCCATAGAACCCGAAGCATCCACAATAAAAATAACGAGAGCACCTGCTTTTCTCACCAAACGCTTTGAGCGGATATCACCTTGCTCTACAAAGACTCGCTTTTTTGGAGAAGAGGGGGTAGACAACGGAGAAATGTTGCTACCTTGTCCCTTACTCTCATACCTCTGCCTTCTCGCCTTCTGATACGGGGCTGCAGTTCGGAGAGTCGCATCTACAGCGATGCGCCGTACTTTTCCTTTGGGCAACATCGGTTTGATGTATCGTCCCCGATCTTCTGAAAAAATTAAGCTGCGACTGCCAGATTTTCCTTGTCGCTGTGCCATTTGAGCAAAATAGAGCACGCTGGAGTCGAGAATGACTCCTTCAGGATCGAAGATAAATTCTTCAGGGACACTTGGTGGTTCTTGTTCTGGCTGTTCTTGGTTTTCTTCTTCTTGCTCCTCCTGCTCCTCTTGTTCTTGTTCGGAATTATCTTGAGGTTCTTCTTGATTCTGAGGTGGGGGAGGTGGTGGCGGTGGTTCTTCAGGCGGAGGTGTTTGTATAATAGTTGTCCGTGGAACTATGACGAGTTCCACCGCACGCCGCAAATCTTCAGCAGTGACTTGCGTGCGTCCATCTAAAGCCGCAGATGCTTTGGCAACTCGCACGGCAAATATTTCAGCACGATGTCCCTGAACTCCGCCACGGACTGCTTCTTCTACCAAGTAACCAATTTGTTCGTGAGTGATGGTCACTTCTTTTAACCATTCCCGTGCCAAGATAATTTGGGTTTTGAGGGCGTCTATATCTTCGCTGTACTGTCTGAGAAATTCTTGCGGCGATCGGGAGTAGGAAATTGCTTTTTCGACTGCTGCGACTCGATCGTCTAAACCAAGGACACCATCAGCAGAAAGTGCGATCGCAATTCTATCGAGTAAGTGTTCTCGCAGAGTTCCTTCTTCTGGATTATAGGTGGCGATGAATAAGGACTTGCAGGGATGCTGAAAACTAATCCCTTCCCGTTCTATCTGGTTGCGTCCCTCTGATAAGACTGTGAGAAGCTGATTTGAAATTTGATCGTCTAATAAGTTAATTTCATCCACATAAAGAACACCTCGATTTGCTTGAGCAAGCAAACCGGGTTGAAAAACGGTATCGCCTTGTTTTACCGATTCTTCTACATCCACAGAACCCAAAAGTCTGTCCTCTGTTACGCCCAATGGAATTTGGACAAAAGGTGCGGGAATGATTTCTGTTTCTACTGTTGTGGACTGGGTATCCTGCGCTTCAAGGTGTTCTAAAATTTTGTCATCCCATTCTTCTGGATGATTGGGGTCGCAATTGCTAATAGAACCTTTAACAACTTCAATCGGTGGGAGTAAGGCGTGGATGGCACGCGCCATAACTGATTTTGCCGTACCGCGACGACCTGCGATCGCTACACCTCCCAAACCCGGATCGACTGCAGCTAACAGCAGGGCTATCTTAATTGCTTCTTGTCCGACAACGGCTGTCAGGGGAAAGGCTGTACTGAGAGGGTTAATGGTAGGCGCGGGCATAGACATTTTGAATAAAAGTTAATCTAGAATTTCAGCATACCAAACATGATTGTCCCTGAAAATCCAAGTTGAAGGCGATCGGGTTTTTGCAGTCGCATAATATACTGTTAATTTTAGGTTAGAGGATATCTGAAAAGTTTTTGGCGATCTATCAAAGTTTCACAGATCCTCCCAAATCCACTTTCAGAAGGAGCATCTCAATTTGGAAAAAACACACCTGCGATTGGAAATCGCGGCTATACAAACAAAGTCCGCCTGCGCGGACTGCTCTTAAGCCTGCCTCCGCAGGCTTAGCTTGTATAGCCGAGGCAGCGCGTTGCGGAGAGCAGTGCGGTCTTGGGCTTTGCCCAAGAGGAGCAACTGCGGAGGGTTCCCCCCGTTGAAGCGCCTGCCGTCCAGAATTCTATTCTGAGGGCAATGTGCCAAATTGGGATGCTCCCCTTTAACAAGGGGGACTGCGGGCTTACTCGTCTTTGCGGTTAATAATTTTATAAGTACGAATCTTTACATTTTTCACCATTAGGCGTCGCATCGGGGTAGTAGGTAATTATTGCCTTTTCCTTCCTGACAAAAACTGTAGGAAAAATTTTTCCAGTTTCTCGATCGCTTGCATTATATATGCAAGCTCCGTCAGTTTCTCCTTGCAGTTTAAAGACTCTTGTGACATCTAAAAGCATTTCTTGAGCATTACTAAGATAACCGTATCCTTTAATAACATCTGTCACTAATTGGTTACCTTGCTTGATGACAACTCCTAATGTATATATAACTCCAGGAACAACTTCCTCGCGAGTCGTATCGCTGACATAGCGTCCTCCAATTCCCAGATTTTGTAATTCTAAATACCTGCCATAAAAATGTAAGCCACCAATATCATTAGCATTATAGATTTCTCCACAAAAAATGTGTTCAAATCCGCGACGTTTAAACCAAATTTCTGTTAAATCTTCTAAAAATTGTGATTTTTGCTTGCGTCCCGGACGCAACTCCCCATTGCTTGCTTGCTGAAGTTTTTGCAAGACATCTGGATAATATGACAGCAACCTTTTGAATTTATTGGGGCTAACTCTAGTCCCTATAGAGCCGCAGACATTCAAGACAGCTTTGTCAAACGGATTCAGTTGTGGTGGTGGCGGGGAAATATCGAGTTGTTGTCCTTCAGGGAAATCTACGGGTACGGGATTGTTTTCACTGTCAAAAAAGGGGATGAGTTTGATATCTTTTTGCTGAGCGTTTGCGGAGTTTTGCAACCAAATTGGGCTAGTCAGCAAAAAGATAGTAAAAATAGGTGCTAATAGCTTGAGTTTCATTTGCAAGATAATTTATTGTACCTAGCAAAAAATGAGCCCTCAAGTGATGGAATTTCCACCCGATTGAGGACTGAGGAAATTTCCACATCCCTTTCAAAGGGATGGGATTCTCTTGGATCTTATTAAATATGAATTCCACACTCTGTTTTACCAGTTCCACGCCAGCGTCCAGCACGCTCATCTTCACCATCTGCTACTGGAGTTGTAATTGGCTCATCACCAATGCTTGGATAACCTTGGTCATGTAATGGGTTGTAAATAACACCGTGTTCTGCAACGTATTCCCAAGATAGCTGGCGCGTCCAATTTGCTAGAGGATTGATCTTGAGGCGCTTGTTACCATCTAATTCAAAGATGGGCATATTAGCACGGGTGACAGCTTGATCGCGGCGACGTCCGGTAATCCACGCAACGGTGTTCAGTTCCAAAAGACCTCTTTGCAAAGGTTCTATCTTGGTAACTTCATGGAATTTAGCGATGTCTGTATCCCAAAGAGCTTCCCCATATTTAGCGACAAAGGCTTCACGACTGTCTACGTCAGGGGTTTTGTAAACTTTCAAATCCAAGTTGTAGATGTCTTTTGCTTTGGCAACAAGTTCTAGTGTTTGTGGGAAGTGGTAAAGGGTATCGAGGAAGATAACGGGGACTGGATGCTTGAGTTCTCGATACAGAATATCAGTAATGATGATGTCATCAACGTTGAAGGCGCTGGTTTGTACCAGTCCGGTTTGGTGATTTTGCACAGACCACGCCAGTATTTCTCTTGGATGAGCGGTCTCGAATCTTTCATTTAACTTGTCTAAGTCAAGAGTGGTACTTTGGGGTCTAAACGCAGTGGTCATAATTTTCCAGTCCAATTGTTCCTAGCTTGAATGTAACTTAATTTTACACCACAATGGCACATAACTTGGTCGGAATTCTGGAAAAGATAAATTCAGTACATTGAGTATAAATTAGTATCTTTTAACACCAGTAACAACTTGGCAAATAAGTCTTCCATCTCTAAATTGATGACTGAAGAGAGTTTCAGTAAAAATTATAACTGTAAAGCTTGAGGTGATTGCGGATTATTACCTCCGTTACAGCATAGAGTGTCGCAAAGAACACGAAGGAAAGATAGAACCCTCGACGCAGATGGATTTACGCTTGTGCGAGATAACCAGTTTTTTGTGTATGATATTTTGTATTATAATATAATACAAAGAGTGGATTTTTTATGCATCAAGATTCTACAGAGCAAACAGCTCCGGTGTCGCTTTCTGAAAAACCGGACCGTTCGGTTCTTACTGCTCGTGCAGTTGCTGCATCCATCGCTGTCGCTTCTGCCCATGGCATTCGAGTTGAAGACCCCCATGTACTGCATAATACTTATTCGGTGAGAGTCCACCTGCGACCCGCGCCAGTGGTCGCCCGGATCGGTACGATCGCTCCCATATTGCGATCGCCTATTGAGTCTTGGTTGGCACGCGAACTCTGTGTAACTGAGTTTTTGGCAGCGCAAGGTGCTCCAGTGGTTGCACCTAGCGACCTCTTACCGCCAAGCCCCCACGAACACGATGGTTTTATGATGAGCTTTTGGCGCTACGTTCCACCTGTCTCTGACACTTTACCAGATCCTGCAATCGTCGGGCGAATGCTTGCCGATTTGCATACCGTTCTGCGGGATTATCCTGGCGAACTACCGCTTTTGACACCTCTTAACGATATTCCACGCGGGCTTGAGCGTCTGAAACAGGTTGGTAACATTCTTCCTGAAAGCGATCTGACACTGCTACAAGAAACATACGACCGCCTGCTTCCTGAATTAGATAACTCTGTTGGTTCATTGCAACCACTGCATGGAGATTCTCATGCATTCAATTTAATCCACACTTCAGAAGGGATATTGTGGAACGATTTTGAGGACACTTGTAAGGGTTCTATCGCTTGGGACTTAATCAACCTTAACGATGAAGGCATCTCAGCTTATCCTAACGCTCCCGACCTTGGAAAGCTAGAGCCATACCATAAGATGCGGCAGTTACACGCTGTCGTCTGGGTATATGCACTTCTGCCAGAGTTACCGGATTGGGTTGAACCTGCTAAAGCCATACTCAATAACTTGCGTGCTACAGAAATTGCTGATGGCAAACGTTCTTGAGCAAGCCACCAGCTTTATGGATGCCGATTACAATTAAGTGAATGCGCTGACTACAGTTTAAGGGAACAGGCAGTACAAAAGCTACTTACAGCTTCGGCAAAGTACTGGTTCTGCTCCATTAATGCCATGTGTCCGCCCGGTTTGATAGTGACTCTTTCAGCTTGAGGTAATTCTGCTTTCATGCGATCGCTCGCTACGGGTTTAGTTGCTATATCTGTTGCACCACAAACAACCAAAACAGGAACGTTAATTTTTGCCAGTGTCTCTGTTTCCTCATGTTTAAACATTGCCAATGTACCGCGAGCTAGAACTCCAGGCGAACCTAATGCTGATAATATCGCTGCAAAATTAAGTTGACCGCGTGTTTCTGTACCTGTAAATCCGGATAATTCTACGCTCACATACAGCAAACCATTGAGATATGAAAGCCAAGTCATCAACCATAGAATCGGTGACAGCGCGATCGTGAGGTACAACAGGGGTTCAAGTAATGGCTTTTGCAATTTACGTATCAAACTGCTAAAAATACAAGTCTTGACTGGATTGGTGTAGGTAGTATCTACAAGAATTAAGCCAGCGACCCTTCGCCCCAAATGCTCTGGAAATAACCTACAGAATGTCAGGTTAATCATCCCGCCCATACTGTGTCCGAGCAAAATAACTGGCTTATCTCCTGCTATGGCAACAACGGCTTCTAAATCGCGGGCATATTTCTCAAGGGAGTAATCGTTATTTTTTGGTCTAGTGGATTTTCCCAGCCCTGGTAAGTCCCAAACAATCACGCGGAAGCGATCGCTCAGTTGTCGCTTAGCATAGTACCACACCGTACTGTTGGGTCCCCAACCGTGTGAGAGAATAATTGGTGGTGCATCTTCATCTCCATAAAATTCTACTTGCAATACGCTACCATCAGGTCGTGACAGACGCTTTACGGTTTGGCTGCGGATAAATTTTGGTTCTTCTACTCCACGACGACGTAGCAGGGGCAAACTTATAAAACGACCGCCAAAAGACCACAAAACCATCGCCAGCCCACCTACTAAATATGGAGTCCCTACCAATTCCCGTTCATACCACTCATAAAGAATGTAGATTCCCCCACCGAGAACCCCAATCGATAGCAGTTGAAAGAACCATACGAGCAGGAAATTGAGAGGCACGAACACCATGAGCTTAAACCTCATAAGCTGCGTTGTCTTTTAGGTTCATACCACAGTGACAATCGTTTAATTTTCCACCTCAAGAATGATTTAAAAGCTGTTCTTAGGGCGATCGCAATTTAATGACTTAGAAGTTTGAGATATTATTGAAATTTTCCTAGATTCAATTTAGTCAGAAATGCCTGAAATGGCTGTAAGTCAACAGGTTGACTGCGAAAACCGATGTAACCATCCGGACGGACAAGGTAAAGGCACTCGAAATGTGCGCCATAGCGACAGTGCATTTCGCCAGTAGTATCAATCAATTCCAGGTCATTACCACTGATGGATTGAGTTGTAACGAGGTAGGGTTGAATCAATGCCCCATGTTGAGCTTTTATCTGTTGAACCCATCGATTTAACTGTTGAATGCGTTGCGGCTGGACAGAAATGCCCGTAAATATCAATAATTGATGACGTGGATCGTTTGCCCAAACTTCAAATAATCGTTGGGTCTTGCCTTTTGCAACTACACCGATGGCATCAGGAGCGCGATCGCCCGCAGTTGCACCTCGATCAAAATCAAAATGGTCGCGGATTCCAGGAGATGAACCACTTTGAAACAACGTTTGCAATCGCTCTAAGAGCGGCATTTCATATTCATCTACGATGGAGCTATGGCGATAGTTAATGGTAAAACCAGCGATCGCCCGCCGACCTAGCGATTGCACAAATCCTAAATGGGTAGCGAAGGTGAGTAGGTGATTTCGCAGGTCAGTGGCGATCGGCTGGCGGAGCATGAGGGCGTGTTCTGCTACTTCTGTGGCAGGTAACAACTGTTTGATAATGGGATAGCGTTCGCTGTGGTAACTATCTAACAACGCCTCGTTACCAAAGCCTTTAAGAGATAGAGCGAGTTTCCACGACAGGTTGTAAGCATCTTGAATTCCCGCATTCATCCCCTGTCCTCCAACCGGGCTGTGAATGTGTGCCGCATCGCCAGCCAGGAATACCCGTCCTTGACGGAATTGCTGCACCATCCGACTGCTAATGTAAAAAGCAGAAGCCCACGTGATGTCGTGAAGCCGTGCGTTAATGCCAGGATGTTCATCCATTAATGCTTGCATCAATTCCAGTGTTGGTTTTTCGGGCTTCATGCGTGGATCGTCTTGTTGCATGGAGACGATGACTCGCCAAAGTCCTCCAGGCATTTCTCCAAACACCAACATCGATTTTGAGTTCATGTAGAGATATCCATCCTCACCGGGTCTTTCCTGTTCCCAGTCAATCTGGCAATCAACGAGATACTGTCCTTGCATCTTGACCCCTTCAAAGTCAAGATTGAGCAACTTGCGGACGGTGCTGCGTCCACCGTCACAGGCAACTAGGTAGGATGTTTCCACCTCTTCTTCATTACCATTGGCGTCTCGTAGAGTTACCCAAACATTGTCAGTAGTTTGTTTGAGTGCTGTCATTTCTACTGGACGCTCTACAACTACGCCAAGCTCTTCTAAGCGACTAAGCAAAATTCGCTCTGTCCCGCTTTGGGGCAGCATCAGCAAGAAGGGATAGGGAGCATCGAGTTCGTCAAAGGTGAGGCGACCAAGGTATTTACCCTCAGCATAGAAAGAGAAACTATGCACTTGCCGTCCCTGCTCCAGCATGGGTTGTAAGACTCCCATGTGTTCAAAAATTTCCATCGTGCGGGAGTGAGTGCCTAGTGCCCGCGATTCTATTAGGGGACGTGGCATAACTTTATCGACAATGCGACAGGAAATGCCCTGTTGTGTGAGTGCGATCGCCATAGTCAAACCCGTTGGTCCAGCACCGACGATCAATGCTTGTGCTTGAGAGTGAGTCATCGTGTTGCCATTCTTCTTTAATGCGTCTCATTAAATTTTACTAAACTGTTTAGTAAACTTACCACACGGTTTAGTAAAATAATCCTTAAGATGGAGTCAGTTAAACTCGCTTAGTTTGGTAAAGCCCTCAAGTTTCCTAAGCTCATCTCAAACCGGAAGCAGATTTATGGCAGCAAGAGCAGTGCAGATCGACGAAAAGTTAGATATTAATTCCTCTCACCCTTTAAAAATGAGCGATCGCAACTTAATGAAGAGTGTTGTTGACTAGGTTGTCATTTTACCTTTTAGCAAAAGATAAATAGAACCAGGTAACCAAAAACCCAAAACTATGGATAAACGCGAAGCGACTCCTATCCAGTTCAAGCTGCGATCTTGAAAACTGCTATATATTGAGAAAACACAGGAGACAACACCGATTGCACCGATGATTCGTAAGGTAATGGGATGACTTTTAGGAAAGAAACACGCAACAGCAAACGTTCCACACAATCCTACCAATCCTGCCAGAAAAAGTATGAATTCTAGCTGTTTGTCGGGTGGTCGAGTAGCAAATACATCTGGAGCCTGTACCAGAAGAGAAACAGCAGCTACTATTGATGATATTCCCAGCACAATCCATACAGTTCTACTCACGATCGCTCTCCCACAGGAAGTTAACTGTGTACTCCATCCTCTATTTCATTCTTGAGGATTGTACTGGTAGTATTCCCATAAATTCAAACTTTATAATAGAATTCGTGTTTGAAATCGCACATAAAACTTAATATCCTTGCCAGACAAAATAGGGAATTATTCCCGCTACCATACCTAAAACAGCAGTTACAGTCGTCGCCAAACGTGTTTGTAATTTACCATACTTGTACTGGAAATTCTGTAATAAGAGAGCAGTGCTGCTCGCTATTGACCAACTCATAATTATGAAGCTGAAAAAGAGAGCTTTAGTAGCATCTAATGTTCCCATTTCTACTTGAGTTGTACTAATTAACCAAATTCCATTTAGCATTCCACAAAGAACTATAATCTTGTCTTGGGGGATTTTAAAAAAACTAATTCTTAGAAGAAAGATTGTAGAGATAGGTAAACTAAGGACAAGAATCATAAAAGCTCCAACGATCAATGAATTAAACATACTCTTTAAAAGAGTAAAAGATATGAAAATTTCCAGACCGAGCAGTACACTTATAAATGTACGACCAAGCTTGTCATGTTTATCTTCTAAAAAATTTACTTTATTCTTGATATGGAAATCTATTAAATTACGAGCAAAAATATAACAAAAGACACTTGTAGATAAGTTTATAAGGAAGAAAGGTAGCCCAAAAACAGAAAAAATAGAAAAAGTCCCTAAAATACCCCCAACTCCAGAAAGAAAACCTGCGCCAGCCAGAATACCGTTATATGCAAGTTTTTTAGGTATTAAACTGGCTAATACTAAATTGATTGCAAGTGCTAGAAATTCACAACCAACCAAATTAGTGAGAGATTTCCGCGTGAGAAATCCAACAGCCAAACTCATTAAACAGTACCAAAAGAAACAAAAGCATATACAAGAGAAGGTATTATTTTTTATATTTTTAAGTATCATAATTTAAATGACTGGTAGATGAGATAGTATCAATCCGGTTAATTATCAAAGCGATAAGACGATTTTTTCCGTGCTCTGGTAAGCTCTCTTCAATTTAAAAGTTATTTAACTTGCTAGCATTGCATACCCTTCGTTTCACCAATCAAATAAGATTGCTGTAGTTGCTCTGTCTTCGCTATCACCAACAATGTATAGCGTTAATTAAGAAAATTTGTACTTATCGGTAGAAATTAACCGTATATTGCCAATTTAACCCATTCTTAAAATTTTTATACTGTAAATTCTACGGATTCCGCTCAAAATCTAAATTTTGTAGTTTTTCACAATCATTCTTGAAAAAAAGTTCGCCCTGAGGGTATTTGGAAAGCAGAAATCTTGAGACAGTGCTTGGGGCTTAGGTTCAGCCAAGGAATGAAAACAACGTACCTTGTAGCCCCACTTGGAATTTTCTGGTGTTTAAATAAGCAAATACTGGAGTGTTTATGAAGTTAGGTAAAGCTTTTTTAAGTTTTAGGATGATTTGATTGAACTATGTAGAGGTACTGATATCTTTAAAAAACATACCTTAGAAGCAGAGGTTTAAGAAATGAACGGTTCAAATACTCCAAATCCAATCGGTGTATCAGTTGCAATGGGAGCTTTAGTTGTGCTGACAAGTGCTGGAATCATTACCATCATGAGCCTCTTCTAGGGCAAAAAATTTTAAATTTAATAAAAAACTTTACAAAAGCCCCTCCAAAAAATGAGAGGGGTTTTTACATTTAGTAACAACGTTTTAAGAAGGTAGAATTTTCTCCCTTGTCTCCCCCCTCTCCCTTATCTCCCTTATCTCCCTTATCTCTCTTATCTCCCCCCTCTCCCTTGTCTCCCCTCAATCCCCAGGAACAAACTTAACGAGAGAAGCATCTGTTATGGGAAATAGCTTTTCAGATACATCGGTATCTAGCTAAGTCGGTCAGGTATCTTCCTGGTTAAGCGCAAGTAATGGTAATGTTTAGATCAACGACTCCCTATAAAAGAAGTATTCAAAAGTTTTTCGCTACTATCGCGTTCTTTGCTCCAATATTAGTAGCACTTCCGAGTTATGCTGAAAAACCAGAACACGTTAAACAGCTAACGGAAACTAACAGATGTTCTAAATGCGATCTTAGTTACACTAACTTCAGCCGGAAAAATCTCGTTCGTGCTGACTTGTATGATGCTAATTTAACAAATGCAGACTTAAGTGGTACAGACTTAAGTGGTGCCGATCTTAGAGATACTGATTTAAAAAGTGCTAAGTTATTCCGTGCAAATCTATTTCGCACTGACTTGAGTGGAGCTAATTTAAGTAATGCCGATCTCAGTGGTGCTAATTTAAGTGGTGCAGACCTCAGAAATGCTAATTTAAGCAATACAAATTTAAGTAATGCCGATCTCAGTGGCGTCAGTCTCAGTGGAGTTACTCTCACTAATGCGGATCTTCGGGGCGTGCGATTGAATAATGTCAACCTGAATGGTGTGAGTTTTGATGGGGTGAACTTGAGTGGCGTAGATTTGAGAAATGTGAATCTTATTGGTGTTTCTCTCAATGGTGTTAACCTCAGTAGGGCAAACTTGGATAGCTTTAACTTGAGAGGCGTGCAGTTGAAAAGTGCCAATCTCAGTTATGCTAACTTGCGCCGTGCGGATTTGAGTAATACCAACTTGCAAGGAAGTAATTTGCAATATGCCAATCTTGATAACGCCGACTTAAGTGGCGCACAACTCGCGGGTGTGAATTTTAGGGGCGCAACTCTGCTTGATGCAGATCTTAGGGGTGCGAATATAGATACCGCTCAGTTACCAAGTGATGGTTTTATTGCGGAGGCTCCCGATTATACCCGCTGGGGGGATAATCGTTATAAAAAGAGCGATTATAAGAATGCGATCGCCTACTACAATCGAGCAATTGAAGTCAATTCCAAATTTGCGGAAGCTTACACGAGTCGGGGTCTTGCTAAGAGCCAACTGGCAGATAATGAAGGTGCGATCGCCGATTACAATAAAGCCATAGAAGTTGACCCCAATTATGCCAGAGCATACAACAGTCGGGGATTAACGCGCCTCGACCAAAAAGACTACCCAGCCGCCTTAGCTGATTTTAATAAGGCGATCGCTATAAATCCTAAATATGCCGAAGCGTATAACGGACGGGCGACAATTTACCGCATTCAAAAAGATTATGCAGCTGTCATTGCAGATGCTTCTGAAGCTATTCGTCTAAATCCTAAATTATCTGAGGCATATAATAGCAGGGGTGTGGCTCAGTATGCCCTGAAAAACTACACCGCAGCACTTAAAGATTTTGACAAAGCCATTGATAATTCTAACAATTGGGCTTGGGCTTATTTCAATCGGGGGCTGACTCGTCAAGCTCTAGACGATTACAAGAATTCAACAAAAGATTTCGATAGGGCTATCGAGCTAGATAGTGATTATACTGAAGCGTATTATCAACGAAGTCTTGCTCGCTTTGCTCGTAAGAAGTATGATGATGCGATTAAGGATTGCGATCGCGCGATTGAACGCAATTCCAAGTACGCAGAAGCCTATGAAAACAAGGGGAATTCCCTGTTGGCTTTGAAAAAGGTATCTGAAGCTAAGCAAGCTTTTGAGCAGGCTGCAAAAATCTACAATCAGCGCAATGACACTAGTGGTTTAGAAAGGGTGCAACAACTGATTGCAGCGCTGTAAGGGAACACAAAAAAATAAATTTCTCTGAAGAAAAACATCCCAACTCTACTACGTTGGGATGTTTTTCTTATACTAATTCTATATGAGGTTGCGCTTAAAATTCCCTCACATTAGAAATGTGGGGCTATACAAACAAAGTCCGCCTGCGCGGACTAATTAGATGCATCTTTATCTTTATAGAAAATTGGTATTAGATATTTTTTGCTAGCAAATATGGGGATACAATTACCTATGCTTGCGACAAAGCGGCGCGTTAAAAATTGCAATTTACTTCAAATGGTTGTGAAATAATATATGGTTTTGATTCAAAATTCCTGTCATGAATGTCATAACTTGATTCCGTTTAAAATTGGGCAAACAGCAATCAATAATAAGCTAAGATGGTACATTTCCTATAGTTGTCCTTTTTGTGGCTCTTCAATGGAATTTGACGGGATTGGCTACTCACCAGAAGAGATACGACAAGAAATTTTGAAAGATGAGGGAGAATGGGAGATAATAATCGAAAATTTTAACCAACAAAAGCAAAATATTACCAAATCATTACGCAAAATACTAGAACTGTCTGCATTAGAATTACATCAAAAGCTTAAAACTCTTAGGGAAAACCCTTCCATTCTATATAGTGGTACTCAATCTGAAATGGAATGGCTGTATACCTATCTCAAATCAGATGGTATAGAGTCAATAGTTTTGCAACCTAAGATAGCAGAAAGAATGAATAGTTCAACTAATAAATTTGATATATGGGTTGAGATCGATGAGTATAGTACAACAGAGGAGCAGCATTTTGATGATGAGTTTTGCAATGCAATAATACAGTTTTTGGATGGTTCGCGAATTGGTCTTAATATCTGGAGTGAAAAATACTTCTACGATCGAGTAAAAAATCTTGAATGGGTAGAGGAACAAGTTGCCATTTTGCCAGATCTTGTAGTACGAGATTTCAACGCTTCATCGATTCGGCAAGCTATTACAAACCTAGTGAATAAACACAATTGGTTGGAAGGACGCGGCTTTCCTTATCAAAGCGACGACTGACTCCACAGTGATATAAAATTTTGCCTGCTTGTTCGTGATACTGAATTTCTCTACATGACTTGCCGTGCAGTGTAAGATATGAAAGCGTATCAGTTCACTTGAGGCAATGCGATTAATTTTGTACAGCAAGCCGGGATGTCATTTGTGTGAGGGTTTACAAGAAAAGTTGGAACAAATTGTGGAGAAGCAAAGTATTACATCTCTACAATTGGAAATTCGGGATATTACGACTCGTGACGATTGGTTTCAGGCGTATCAATACGAGATTCCAGTACTTTGTCTTGTAAACAGTAGAGGCGCTGAGGAAGAGGGAACAGAGCAGCCTTTACCTCGCCCTTCTCCTAGAGCGACGGTGCAGCAGCTGGAAAAAACGCTTCAGAAGTATGTTTAGAAGAAGTTTTTTGTAAAAATGGTATCATGTCTGGTTAATTATTAGTTTGTAGTTGCGCTGTCTTCGTATGCATTCCAACTACAAACTGAAAAATTAAGTGTTTATCCGCCGAACTTGATATGACTCGCTCTTCCTAAAAACAAACTGAACAAACAGATGCCTAATACTGAGAGTTTTAATGATAACCAAAAAGAAATTTCCGAGGAAGTCAGGCAGTCTGCTGAACAAGCACGAGAGTCTGCTGAACAAGATAGGCAGTTTGCTGAAAACGTTCGTCACTTAGAGGAGGAAGTACGGCAGAAGAATGAAAAAGTACGAGTTGAAAGCGAAAAAGCACGAGAGTCTGCTGAGCAAGCACGAGAATATGCTGAACAAGCACGAGAGTATGCTGAACAAGCACGGCATGAACGAGAGCAGCAACAGATAATTCTAAACGAGATTCAACAGACTCTCAAAGAAATACAAGCTAGAACAAGTGACGCGGGTCTATAACAGTGGTTTGCTCTCTAAATCAGCAATTGCGCTGATTAATACCTCTGGCTCAACAGGTTTGGCAAGATGCCGTTGAAAGCCAGCTGCCATTGCCTGCTGATAATTAATATCCCCCGCATAAGCAGTCAAGGCGATTGCCAAAACTTGTCCACCCTGTTCTGGTAGGAGCGATCTCACTTGCTGCATCAGCTTATAGCCATCCCGATTTGGCATCCCAATATCACTAAGCAGCACATCTGGCAGGAATTGGGTTAACAGTGCTAACGCTTCATCTGCGGAAGTGGCTGTCATGACGTTTGCTCCGGCTTGCTCCAATACAAAAGCGATGAACTCTAACGAATCGATCTCATTGTCAACTACTAAAATTTGCGTGCCTTGTAAACTACCAGCACCCTCAGAGGGGTGATTGTCTTCATGCTCTTGGGGTTGAGCAGGTGTAAGCGGCAGCCTCACCGTAAAGGTTGCCCCCTGTCCTTCACCCGGACTTTCTGCCCACACCGTCCCACCATGCGCCTCAACCAATTGACGCACGATCGCCAACCCCAAGCCCAATCCTCCAAATCGGCGGGTAGTCGCTCCATCAGCTTGCCGAAAGTAGTCAAATACAAATGGCAAAAAGTTGGGATGAATGCCAATGCCTGTGTCACGGACGGTAATTTGGGCATACTTTGTCATTTTTCCTACCCTGCAGGAAACTGCTGACGCGTCTGTGTCATTTGTCATTTGCTCTTTGCCTTTAAGTGATGACATTGACAAACACACTTCGAGCCGCCCTCCTGACGGTGTGAACTTAACCGCATTGGAGAGGAGATTCCAAACGACTTGCTGTAATCGGGTGGCATCTCCCAAAATAGATGGAATTTGAGGAGCGAGCGTTGTCTCTATCTCAATCGATTTGGCTTGGGCTGCCAACTGTACAGTTTCAATGGCTGCTTGAATGGTTGCCGCCAGATTAACTTGCCCCACATTTAGACTGAGCTTACCGCGTAGAATGTGGGAGATATCCAGCAAATCCTCAATCAGTTGGGCAAGCAATCTGGCATTTCGCTCAATGGTTGCCCAGGCTTTCGCTGTTTGGGCTTTATCTAGATTGCCTCTTTTAATCATCTGAAGCCAACCCAAAATTGGATTAAGGGGCGATCGCAACTCGTGCGATAGCACTGCCAAAAACTCGTCTTTCATTCGGTTGACTTCCTGCGCCTGCTGGTAAAGACGGGCGTTGTCTAACGCCAATGCTGCCCGATGTCCTAATTCTTCTGCCACTGCCACATCTGACTTTTGGTAGTAGCGCTTGGAGTTTGCGCTTAAGCAAATGGTTAATACTCCGAGTTTTCGACCATGAGCAATCAGAGGGACGGCGATTAGCGATCGCATCTGGCAGTCTCGCATGAATTGCAGATGGTCAGCACTGGTGGCTGCTGTTTGCATCCATGCCTCAGTGACATAAGGCACAAAGTTAGCTTTGCCACTGGCAAGGACGTTCATAACGGGATGGCTTTCATAGTCTTGCGGCGGCACATAACGCTGTAACTGCTCAAACCAATTGAGCATTGTCGGATCGCGGTGATGCCAGCCAACTCGTTCGATCTGGTGATTGGAATTGAGGAGATCGAAGAAACAAAAGTCAGCTAGAAACGGCACGGAGATCCGCGCAATATTAAACACTGTGGTTTTGTAATCGATCGATTTTGCCAAAACTTGACTGGCATCTGCCAGAAAACGCTCGCGTTCCTCTGCCTGGTGCGATCGCGTTCTATCTCGCAAAATCTTGACCAGTCCCTGAACGTCGCCTGCTTCATTGTGCAGTTGCATCATCAAGCCACTGGCAAAGAAACGGCTGCCATCTTTACGAAGGTGCCAGCGTTCATCTTCTGCCCGTCCCTGGGTCAGAACGGTCTGAAGTTCCTGCTCGGCTTGTCCGGTTTCTTTATCCTCCGGTGTAAAGATAATGCGACTGTCATGACCGATAATTTCTGCCTCTTTGTAGCCTAACAACCGCTCGGCTCCAGAATTCCAACTGGTGATGTGTCCATTAAGGTCGAGCGTAAAGATGGCATAATCTTTCGCACTTTCAACAATTAGACGAAAACGGGATTCACTTTCGCGCAAGGCGGATTCTGCTTGCTGGCGTTTGGCTTTGTCCTGTTTGCGCCCGGTAATGTCTCGAAAATAAATACTGAAACCAGCCTTACAGGGATAGGCATGAATTTCTAGCCACATGGAAGAAGGTTCATCGAACACCTCAAAATGTGCTGCACCCGGTTCTGCCACAATCCGACGATAAGTTTGCTCCATGACTGTACCAATCGCCCAGGGTTGCATTTCTTGCCACGTCTTAGCAGTCATTTCCTCCGGTTGCAGTTTCGTTAATCGGGCAGCTTCCTGATTGACATAGGTAATTCGCCATTCCCGATCGACACACACGAAGGCATCTGTAATACTTTCAAGAATATCAATGGCTCGTTGCGCCGATTCATCCAAGGCTTGACGGGTTGCCTCAGCTTCAGCACGGGCAACTTGCTCGCGCTGCAAGGCAACAATAGCCGTTTGACGCAGATGAATACTCTGTAGGGCAGCAGAGGTAAAGTCAGCAAGGCTGGTCATAATCCGCACGTCTTCAGCATCAAACCGCCGTGCTTCGTCATGGGACACAATCCAGATCGTACCCAACGGTTGATTAGCATTCATCAACGGAATCACTAAACCTTCAACAATGATAGGTTTTGCTATCTTAAGGTAGGGGAAGTACCGCTCGGGATAGGAATAAAGTTGAGGAGCTTGGCGGTCCAGACAGATGCCGCAGGGACTAAAGTTTTTGGGGGTTGTCTCTCCCTCATAGCTTGCTAACGCTCCAGCAAGCGCACTCCAGCGAAAGATTTCTTCCCCATCATGAGTCACTTCCAGTAAGCTCACTCCAGCGGTTCCCGCCAGACAAAGCTCCTTCGCAGCAGAGACTAAGGCTTGGAGCATCATTTGAGGTTGCTCTGCCAGTTGCCGAGTCAGCAAGTGAAGAGATTGAATTTCAGCCTGTAAGTTAGGGGTTCTAGGCGATCGCTCAGCTAACGCTGCTGTCATCAAAATATCGTCTAAACTTACAGAAGGAACTGTTTCAGACATCCAATTTCTCCTCTGGGAAATATTTCTTCAACAAAGCTTTCCCAGGTTCGCCAAGCGATCGGGTCATCACTCTCTAGATTTAGATAAAATTATCATAGGACAAGTAGTATAACCCAGCTTACCTTCTTAAGACAGAGATGGGAAATTTTCTCCAATCGGAGGAGAAGTAGCTAATAAGCCTTATTGCTCCTAGCTAGAAACATAGGGGTGGGTGCGTTAGGTAGGGTACTGTACAGATAAAAAAAAGGTGTATTCTTAGCGATAAGATGGCTACAAATTTGCTGTCGTAATTGAGTTAATGGCAAGCAGGTGAGCGATCGCTCTTACGGCACTCGCCTATGAGTACAGAAGCCCCGTCCGCAGGGAGCGGCGGGGTAGTTCGCAAATGTCTTCCTTCTCAATCAGATTTACTTTTGATTTCTTCAGTCAGTGTTGTTGTCCATTGAGAAACTTCTTCTACTGTCAAATTCCCTGCAGGCTGAAGCCTTCCATCCTTATATCCCCACTTTTCTACATCAATAAGATACTGTAATGGTGAGAGTAGCGTTCCCTGACAGAGTTTTTCCTTTGGGGGGGGATTGTTGATTTCATCTTGCAACCGCTTGGATAATTCTTGCATTACCCAGTTTGGTATGCGCGATCGCTCTGCTGGGTAGATAAAGCCAAAAAGAATTAAATGGCTGAAGAGGACTCGCCAGTCTGAGCCAAAGCAATGAAGCAGGTATGACCAATCTAAATGTTCAGCACAAGTGAGAATTACGTGAGCAACATCTGCTCCGTCATAGCGATCGCGAGCCATGATGAAGGACTTTGACCACAATAGGTCTTCAGGCGAACAAATTCGGACGGGAATACCCAGCACTTCCACGCTGACAGCACGCTGAAACCAGCCATTATCAACTTCAGTAATACCATTAGCAGAGTTAAAGATAATATCAACAAAGTTTTCACCACAGAAGGCTTTCGCTAACCAGTGTTGTGAATGCACTTCAGTATGACAACTCGCCGCAGATAGAACTTCCATAATTCGCTCTTTATCTTCTGGGCGAACGAAAATATCCAAATCCTTTGTCGGACGTGCAATACCCGTGTGGCGCTCAAAAGCAAATGCTCCTGCAACCAGAAATGGCACTTTAGACTCATTTAGGAGTTGGAGTGCTTGACAGTAGAAAGCGCGAGTTTGCGGTTCGAGTTCAATTTGAGTAATTATCTCAGTTTGCATATTCTTTATATTTGACTTCCCAGATCCTTTTAAACCCTCGTTTTCAGGCTTTTACCTAAAAATGAGGGAGACAAATGCGTAACTGCGTAAGAACTCGATCGTCCTTGAAAACTCAAAATAAATCTTCAATCCAGAGAGCGAAGCCGTACTCTGTAAAAATACTGATATATCTTAAAAACAAATGCTCCTATTGATGCATGAAAATCTACCCAGTAACTGCGCCATGATTGAGTTAAGTTGAATGGGGAAAAACTGATGGCGACAACGAAGGATGTAGTGCGTATAGCAGCAGTAGGAGATATCCATTGTACCAAGACATCTCAGGGAACCTTACAACCCGTGTTTGAGCAAGCGAGCGAGCTTGCCGACGTACTGTTGCTATGCGGCGATTTAACAGACTACGGGCAGCCTGAGGAAGCCCAAGTTCTTGTCAAAGAGCTAGCATCTGCCAAAATTCCAACTATCGCTGTGTTTGGCAATCACGATTATGAATCTGGAAAGCAAGATGAGGTCAAACAAATTCTTACCGAAGCAGGTGTGCGGGTGCTTGATGGGGATGCTTGTGAGATTAAGGGTATTGGTTTTGCTGGGGTGAAGGGATTTGCTGGCGGCTTTGGTTCTAAGGCGTTAGGAGCTTGGGGTGAAGAAGCCATCAAGCATTTTGTCCATGAGGCAGTGAATGAAGCCTTAAAACTAGAATCTGCATTAGCGAGATTGGAAACTTCTCAGCGCATTGCTGTACTTCACTATTCCCCAATCCAGGCTACCGTCGAGGGTGAACCGCCAGAAATTTTTCCATTTCTCGGGTCGAGTCGTCTTGAGGAACCACTCACCCGATATTCGGTGACTGCTGCTTTTCACGGTCACGCTCATAACGGTCATATAGAGGGGCGAACCATAAGTAACATTCCGGTGTATAACGTATCCATGCCGCTTCTGAAGAAAACGCTTCCCGACCAACCACCTTTTCACCTGTTAGAACTTGCAGTTGATGCAGGGGTTGTGAGTGTTTAATTGTTACGAATGTTGAAATAAATACGGGAAGTAATGCATCTTGTGGGGTGGGCTATCTTGCCCGCCCCAAAATAATTGTATTAAAATCAGAAAAACTCCCCAGGGCTAGTGAAGTAGACAATATAAAAATATTTACTCTTGAAAACCAACGGTTACGGCGTATGTAATCTCACATCTCACTTCAAGTCACCTCATGGGCGAATGGCAGCACTTCTCGAATGAAATCGAGTGGCTTTCTCCGTGCAAGTTCGCTTCCGTTCGCTGTGAAATCGCATCGCAGTTGCCAAGGTAAAACAATGGAAACACAAATATACAAATATCCGCGTACCCATCATATTGAGGGTTCGCGACTGCAACCTGGGGATGAAGATCTTGATAGCGTTCCCTTTAGCAGCATACAACAGCAATATGCAGTCGTCGAAGAAAAAGTAGATGGAGCAAATGCTGCTATTAGTTTCGGTGTTGATGGTCAACTCCAATTGCAAAGTCGGGGACACTATCTCACGGGAGGACAGAGGGAAAAGCATTTTAATCTGTTCAAACAGTGGGCAAATACCCACGCTGTTGCTTTTTGGCAGGTGTTGGGAACTCGTTATATTTTGTTTGGTGAATGGCTTTACGCCAAGCACACTGTGTTTTACGACGCTTTACCTCATTACTTTCTTGAGTACGATGTGCTGGATTTGGAAAAGCAACAATTTCTGAGTACGTCTAGCCGCAAGCAGTTATTAGGGGGGTTACCATTGGTTTCCGTACCCGTGCTGTTTGCTGGGGAACTCCTATCTCACAAACAACTGATAGGATTGCTGGGCAATTCCCATTACCAAACTCCCCAACATTTAGAACGCTTTCAGGAACTTTGCCAGGAACGGGGACTGGATGTAGAACGTTCTCTCAAGCAAACCGACCAAACAAATCTTATGGAAGGTTTGTATATCAAGATTGAAGTGGGAGATACGGTAACTGCACGCTACAAGTACGTTCGTTCGAGCTTTTTAACAACTATCAAGCAATCAGATGGGCATTGGCTCAACCGCCCCATCATACCCAATATTCTGCGTCCTGATGTCGATTTGTTCCAACCATGAATACTTCTGTTTCTTCAATATCTTGGTCGTTTCCTCACTGTCCTGACGAAACGAACTGGTCGCTCGATTGGTCGGCGTTAGAATCTGAGTTTGACTGGCTCAGTGCTTTGGCTGACTGTCCTCAAGACCCCCGCTACCATGCTGAGGGTGATGTTCTGATACACACGCGTTTGGTATGCGAGGCATTGGTTGCTTTACCTCAATGGCGATCGCTACCTCCAAAGGAGCGTTCTGTTTTATTTGCTGCTGCTTTGCTACACGATGTTGCAAAACCAGCCGCCACTCAAATAGAAGAAGATGGCGCTATCTCCTCTAAAGGTCATGTCCTACAAGGAGCAAAAATGGCACAAGAGATTCTCTGGGATTTGGATGTTCCTTTGAGAGAACGGGAAGCAATTGTTGCTTTGGTAAAATTTGGCAGTTTGCCTTTGTGGTTTTGGGATAAGCCCAATCCAGAACAGTCTGTTATTAGAGCTAGCCAAATTATACGTTGCGATATGCTGGCAATGCTTGCTGAAGCTGATGTTCGGGGGCGTTATTGCAATGACCAAGCCCAGTTGTTTGAGCGGATTGAGTTTTTCCGCGAATTTTGTCAGGAAAATATGTGCTTGGAGTACCCGCGATTGTTTCCATCGGCTCACAGTCGGTTTGTTTATTTTCAAAAAGAGAATAGCTACCCAGATTATGATGCTTATGATGACACTCGCTTTCAGGTTGTTCTCATGTCGGGATTGCCTGGTTCTGGTAAGGATACCTGGATTCAGGAAAATCTGGCAGACTGGGAAGTTATTTCTTTAGATGAATTGCGAAAGACAATGGGTGTTGACCCAGATGATGACCAAGGAGTTGTCACCAATCAAGCAAAAGCGATGGCTAAAGAATATTTGCGATCGGGACAATCGTTTGTTTGGAATGCAACGAACCTGAGCCGTCAGTTACGCGGGATGTTGATTCGCCTGTTTTCCAGCTATCAAGCCAGGATTCGCATTGTTTATTTGGAAGTTCCTTGGGATGAGTTGTTGCACAGAAATCGCAATCGCGACGCCATGGTACCTGAAAAAGTGCTTTACCGAATGAGGAGCCGTTTGGAAGTTCCCAATATTATCGAAGCGCAACAGGTGGATTGGATAACTCAATAGAAGGTAAAGGGTGGGTAATACCACCCTTCTATTTTTTATTAAAAAAACTGATGTTTTACCTTCAAAATTTGGAAAATATTTTATCAATGAGTTGCGTAAATTCTCGGTTTAACCCAGATAACTTTTATAACTGCACCTAAAACGCAGTTTTACACAACCTTAGTACACAAACAAGGAACTTAAATATGTCTATCAATGGAACTTACCTCAGCGACACACTTTACGGTACTGAAGGTAACGATGTTATCTATGGGTATCCCGCTTCTGGTTACGGCTCTGGTTACGATGATTACGATGGCTACGATACTTTATTTGGCTTTGGTGGTAATGATACCTTGTATGGTGGCAATGAAGATGACACCCTTTACGGTGGAGACGGAAATGATACTCTCTATGGCGGTCTGAATCCAACATACTCTGGTAATGACAAACTCTATGGTGGATACGGTGACGATCTCCTCTATGGTGGTGCTGGCAATGACGAGCTTTCTGGCGGTAGCGGCGATGACAAGCTGTATGGTGAAGCTGGTAATGACAAGCTTACTGGCGGCTATGGCTACGATACCTTAACTGGGGGTGCAGGCGCAGATACTTTTATTCTGGGTGAATGGGGAACTGTCTATGATAATGGATTGGGATTTGACACTATAAAAGACTTTAATTGGGCAGAAGGTGACAAAATTCAAGTCACTGGAAGTTTGAGTGATTACTCACTCAGCAACTTTGGTAATGGAGTAGATATCCTTTATAAAGGTGATTTGATTGCCTATGTCGAGAATACTCAGAACGTTATTATTGGTGCAGACTTTATTTTGGGTTAATCAGTACAGTTCTGCCTTGAAAATAATAAGGCGTTCCTGACTTTAAAATAGAACTTATACCCCCCTTAATCCCCACGCATGAAAGGGGGGAAATGGAAAATCCAATTCCCTCCCCAATGCATCTTACGGTGTACACACTAGTCTTCTAAAGTGCATTAAAAGCGGTTTCGATCCCCCCTAACCCCCCTTAAAAAGGGGGGAAATAGGTTTCCTATTTTCTACAACCGATCGCTTAGATACCAAAAATCTACCAAACTTAGCATATAAAGCAGGTAAGACTACCAATGTTAAAGCTGTAGAAGTGACTAAGCCACCTAAAACGACTATCGAAAGTGGTTGCAAAATTTCCTTACCCGCACCACTTTCTACAACCAGTGGTGCTAATCCCAAAGCTGAGGTAAAAGCTGTCATCAAAATAGCATTGAGACGTTCCATCGAGCCTTCGATTAGAACTTCTCTCAAAGGCATTCCTTCTTTCAATTTTGTATTGTAATTATCGACTAATAACAATCCATTGCGTGTTGCTACTCCAAACAGGGTGATAAAACCAACTAAAGAAGCAATGGAAATTACACCACCTGTTAAAGCGACTGAAAAAACTCCTCCTACCAATGCCAAAGGCAAGTTAATCATAATCATGGCGGTGGAAGAGATTGATTTGACGGAAAGATACATGATGATGGTAATAATGATAAAAGCGATCGCACTAAAAATTAAAATATTTTGACTGGCTCTTTCTTGTGCCTCAAATTGACCTGCATATTCAATGTAATACCCAGAAGGTGGATGTACCTGTTGATTGACTTTGTTACGAATTTCATTCACAATGGAGCGTAAATCTCTACCGCTAGCATTAGCAGAAACAACAATGAGACGGGAGACATTTTCACGGTTAATCGTGTTTGGTCCAGTTCCACTATCAATTGTTGCTACTTGTGCGAGGGGAATTTTATTTCCACTAGGAGTATCAACTAATAAATTGCGAATCGTTTCTGTATTTTGACGTGCTTCTGCTTTTAACCAAACCACCAAATCAAAAGTTTGTTGTTGCTCTAAAATTTGTGATACAACTTTTCCATTTAAAGCAGTTTCAATTGTTTCAGAAAGCTTTCCGATGGTCAATCCATATCTTGAAGCAGCAGGGCGATTAAACTTAATTTGTACTTGTTCTATAGGAACTTGAGGTTCTAGTTGCAAATCAACAATACCCTCAACCGTTTTCATAACCTCATTGACTTGACTTCCGAGATTGCGAAGTTGTTCTAAGTCCGAACCAAAAATTTTCACTGCGATCGCACTTCTTACCCCTGATAAAACCTCATCCATACGGTGAGAGATAAAACCGCCAATATTTGGTGCAACTCCCGGTAACTTATCAAATTCTTCCCGCAACTTAGCAATAGCTCCCTCCCTATCTTCCATAGCTTTGGGGCTCAATTCAATGTCTAGGTGTGCTGAATTCACACCCGCCGCATCAGCATCACCAGGAGCGCGTCCAGAACGCAATTGCACGTAAGGAAATCTCGGATCGCCTTTCAGTGCTGCTTGAATTGCTTCACCTGCAGCATTTGTTGCTTCTAAAGAAACTCCAGGATAAAGAGTTAGGGTATTGACTAAAGTTTGCTCCTGAAATTCTGGCAAAAACACTCTGCCAAAAGAAGGAAAAATAATAGTTGCTGCTAGCAAACTAGCAGTTGCTATAGCTAAAACAATTCCAGAACGTCGGAGAGAAAACGTCAATAAGGGATAATAAAGTTGCTTAAAACATCTGGCAACCCAAGGCTCTCGTTCTGGTAAATAACCGTTAGGTAAAAGAATTGCACATAAAGCAGGAGTGACAGTTAGGGCGGTGATACTCGAAGCAATTACTGCTGCCATATAACCCAAACCCATAGGAATAAAAATACTACCCTCTACACCAGTTAAAGCAAAAACTGGAGAGAAAACAACTATAGTAATGATGGTAGCGCCAAAGACCGAGTCTCGGACTTCCTGACAGCCCTCAAAAACAACATCCAAAACAGGACATGGGTTGGGAGAATGTTTATTTTCTCTCAAACAGCGATAAACATTTTCTGCATCTACAATTGCATCATCAACAGCCGAACCAATAGCAACTGCTAACCCACCCAACGTCATTGTATTTAAACCCTGTCCCATCCAATTGAGTAACAACACTCCTACCAATAAAGATAACGGAAGGGCTGTTAAACAAATAGCTAAATTGCGCCAATTCATAAGAAAGGGTATTAAAATAATGGCGACAATAATAGCACCTTCAACTAAAGCCTCTCTGACATTTTCAATTGAAGAATCAATATAACTTTCTTGCCGAAATGTTGCTTGTACTTTCACATTCTTTGGCAAGCTAGCCATAACTTCTTTCATGGCTTCTTCAATAGCACGAGTTACAGTAGGAGTATCGGCTTGAGGCTGTTTGTTAATCATCACAATGATTGCCTTTTGACCGTTAAAACTCCCATCTCCCCGCTTAATAGCTGCTCCAATTTGCACGTCAGCAACATCGGATATTCTTACAGGCGTACCATTGCGAGCCGTAATCGCAGATTGCTGTAATTCTTCAAGAGATTCAATGCGCCCGATACCCCGAATTAACTTTTCGCGATCCGAAGTGATTAAATAACCGCCAGGGGCATTGATATTAGCAGCAGATGTAGCTTCTACTACGTCTTCTAAGGTAACATTATAAGCTTTTAACTTTTCTGGCTCGACTAAAACTTGATATTGACGAACATCTCCTCCATAAGCAACAACCTGACTCACCCCAGGGACAGCTAATAGACGATTGGTGACTAGCCAATCTACTATACGTCGCAGTTCCATCAAGGAAGTGGGAGACACGGGAGAGGGGGGATAGGGGGTAGACACGGTAGAATTTTCTTCCTTGTCTCCCTTGTCCCCAATATAAAAGGCATACTGCAACACTGTTCCAATGGGAGAACTGGTGGGAGATATCTGTGGTGTTTCTACTCCTTCTGGAAGTTTGCTTTGAGCTTGTTGCAACCGTTCTGTAACTAATTGGCGGGCTTGATAGATATCTGTTCCCCAATTAAAAATGATTTTAACAACGGAAAGCCCTGACGCACTTGCAGAACGGACTGCTGTAATTCCTGGAGTCCCGTTGATAGAACTTTCAATAGGTAAAGTGACTAGGGATTCTACTTCTTCAGGGGCTAGCCCCGGTGCTTCTGTTTGAATTTCGACTTGTGGAGGTGCGAAGGTGGGAAACACATCTAAGGGCATTTGGATAATTGTACGAAATATCCACAGAGTTAGAATAATTGTTCCCAAAATGACGAGCCAACGACGTGCGATCGCCCACTTAATAATACTACTTAGCATATTTGATAGATTACTTGTAAAATTTTTGACCTTTATCGGGCAATGCCATCACTCCATTCTGGTTTTTCTGTGTGAGTTTCTTCTGGTAAAGTGATGGACTTTATCGGTGGTTGAGAGTTGGTTTGACGACCAGACCAGAAAGCACCAGCGATGAAAGCGACAATTGCGATCGCAGTTCCTCCCCCTGCTGCTAGCAGCCAAAACAGAGGAGTTGGGGATGGGGAAGTAGGGGAATGGGAAGAAGTTTGTTGGATTTCTTTTCCTTTGTGAGAACTGCTTCTTAAGGATTGAGCATAAAGCTGAGGTACGCGTTGTGTGACGATCTCGTCTCCTTGAAATAAACCAGTCTTGACCTCAACCAGATCTCCAGAAGTTTGACCTAAGGTAACCTCAACAGGTTGGTAAGTATTACCGCTTTGCACGTAAACTTGTTTCTTGCCATTTGCCTCAACTATGGCAGAACTGGGAATTACCAAGCTCTCTGACAATGCTTCATTAGTGAGAATTTCAAGTTCTGCAAACATTCCCGGTTTGAGAACTCCACTTGTATTATCTATTTCTGCTTTTACAGAAACAACTCGTGTATCGCCTTCCACCACAGATCCAACGACAGCAATACGTCCGTTGAAAGTGAGATTGGGAACAGAAGTCACTTTAACGTTGACCTGTTGACCTGTCCTAACTTTACTTAAATCCTTTTCATAAATACTTGCTGTTGCAAAAACTCGGCGATCGTTGACAATGGTCATGAGCTTACCACCGGCATCTTCAAAAGATTGACCGAGAGTTGCTTCCCTATCAGCAATTTTACCGAATATTGGCGCAGTTACCGTTACCAATCCTTTTACGTTTGCTCGATTTCCCAGTTGTTGCAGCCGAGTTTCATAAGCAGCATTGCTAAGTTTAATACGCGATTTTGCCACTTCAACGGCTGCTTGAGCGCGTTTGAGTTGATTTTCAGCCTCAATCACATCGCGGCGGCTGTTTGCTTTGGTGAGTTCTGCTTTTGCTCGTGCTAGCTGGGTTTGAGATTCCAAAGCGGTGCGGCGTGGTAAGGCACCAGAGTCTGTCAATTGTTGGTCTTTTTCGTATTTTTCTCGAGAAAAAGCAACCACGCTTTGTGCTTCTGCTATCTCTGCTGCTGCAATCTGCTGATATTTCTCGTAGTTTTGCTGGGCAAGCTTTAAGTCTGCGATCGCTTGTTGCAAATCGGCTTGTCCTTGAGCAAGTTTTTCTTGGGACTCAACGCGCAGTGTCACCAAATCGGGACTAGTTAAAACCGCAACAGGTTGACCTTTGCGAACCAATGCACCAGGTTCCACCAACAGTTCAACCACTTTTGCCCCAGAAATTGGAGTCGTAACTTCCACTTGTCGATTGGGTAAAGTTTCAATTTGTCCGATAGTTTTAATGCCAACAGCTAATCGCTGACGCTTCACTGGCTCAACTTGAATTCCCATGCGTTTAGCAGTTTCAGTTTCCACTTGAATCGAGGCGGTACCGCTAGTGGTTTCACCACCTTGAAATTCATTTCCGTGTCCGGCATGCGCTAAAACGGCTGTGGGGCTGGATAGTAACATAAAGCTTAGGGCTGCACTGGAAATGCAAGGAACTACTTTAAACAACTGAGGCAAAGACTTGGGCATGGTGCTTTAATAAATTTTTACTACTGGGAAGAAAGAATACAAAATGTGCATGCACCTTTCAGTTTGTCACTGAGAAATGAAAATGAGATGAAATCAGCAAACAGCCCTTATCCCTAAACCAACTCCCAAATCCCTTAGGGAGTTAGAGAAATCACATAATTTCGCTATCTAAGATTGCATGCAACTTCCTGACTTTAAAATTTCTGTACAGACACTTTCACTTAATGGTCTGTGAAGTAAATTTACACAGTGCAGTTCGTATAAATTTTTGAAAAAGATTTTCTTTACAGAACTTCATTTATTGATATTTCAGCTAATCCCCGTGTATCCCGTGGGATGACTTTGTTAAAACTATGGAAATAGCATATAGCATGATGCATTATTCAATCCACCATGTGATATGTTACAGACAATTGATGACAACATGAATATTAAAAAACCTTTGACGCGTCTGCCTTAAATATATTTATGTTTCCTAAAAGAAAAATGTCTAATTGGCACTTGCACTTAAAGAGGTTATTTCAAGCTTTATGCAGACCTCTAGTCAATCTGCTAAGAACGCTACAGGGATTGAAAAATTCTCGTCAACGGCTAGCCAAGACTTGCGAAAAGTTACAAAGACAATTAGAGACGACCCAAGACAGGGACAAAGCTTGGCAGACTTATACACAAGCTTTATTTCTGGCCAGGAAATGCAGCGATCGCCAGGAACTCACTCAAGTCATTCTTAAATTCGATCCGCTTTTAGGCGAACAAACTCCGAGTCCTAGCTTGGCGATCGGACAAGCACTCTCTTTTCTGCTAGAAGCAAAACCTCAAACCGCTCAAAATCTGGACGCTGCATGGCGACTATCGCAACGATTGCCCGAACCTTCATCGATACAGGAAATCCAGCAACAGATATGTTTGCAAGCAGCAAGAATTGGTGATAGCAACCTGCTGTTAGCTAAGTTACTCAAGCGGCGTCAGGAAGGTACTTTAGATAAATCACAACTTTTGGAAGTTGTCAATATTTTTTTAGAAAATCACACTTTTCAACTGGCCGCTCCTTGGAAGTCATTTTTTGCACAGTTGCAGCCAGATGAACTTCCCAAAATACATCAAGTTTACGCTCTTGTCGATCGCTATATTGAAGCTGCGGATTTGGCGGAAACTGCTCAAGATTACCGCAGTGCTGTGCATTACCTCATGCCTCTAGCTGGTCAGGAACATGCTTTGCGGCAGTTGAATTTGGCTAATCGGTTAGGAGATGAGAGAGCGATCGCTCAAGCGCATGAGAAAGTAGCAGAGATTTTTTGGCAAGATGGGGACTACACCACAGCCATCACACATTTTCAACCTGCAGGTAATCTAGAACGGGTCAGCGATTGTCACCAGAAACTTGGAAAATTAGGGCTAGCTATTCAATACCGTCCCAGTATTACCCCTGAGTGGGTGCAGTCAATTCGAGAATTATTAGAGAACACAGTTAGGTTACACATCGAACATCAGGAATTTTTAGCGGCTGTGCAGTTGTTAAAGTCTGTAGCCACAGCATGGCAGGAAAAATCTCAAGTACCTGAAGCTGAACGGACACAACGTCTTTTATCAGAAGCAGTCAGAACCGCTCGTGCTGCCTTAACGGCTGAGTTGTCAGGCTGTGCGGGACAGTCTACCACAGACCTGTTTAAACGCTGGAGTCTTCTGGAAGAGGCGGCGGGAAACTATCTCGAAGCTGCATCGCAAGCTGAGAAAGCCCAAGATTATTTTGCTGCTTCTGTGTTATTTGAAAAAGCTAGTGCATTTGGACAAGCTTTAGTTGCCCTAGAATCTGCTTCCCCGGAAGCAGTTGATATCGGAAGAAAGGCACAGTTGCTAGAAGAAGGCGGTGACTTTTTTATGGCGGCATCCCTGTATGAACAGTTGGGAGAAACCGAGCGGGCGATCGCACTTTACGCACAAGCCGGGGAGTTCTTGCGGGCAGCAGAGTTACGCCAACAGCAACTAGGTGATGAGCAAGCTGTGTTCGATCGCCAATTCCAAGAATTGCTGCAAAGATCTCAACGGGTAGAACAACTAGCCCAATTGTGTGCAGAGCAAGCCAATGCTGCAGGACAATCTGCTACCCAAAAAGCCAAATTATGGCGGCGGATCAAAGATTTGGCACAGCAAGATCTGTTGGGGCAAAAATGGCTGGACTTGGTAGCGATTGAGCTTCCTGAGATAGAAGTGCAGGATCGTCGCTATTTTGAGGAGCAGGCAACAAGATGGGTAACAGATGCAACTAAGCAAGTTTTAGCAGATTATGTTGATGCGATTGGTTTGGATTTAGGCACTAGTAACAGTGTAGTGTGTCTTTACAACAAACGAGAAAGAAGACCAGAAGTTGTGGAACGGCGAAGACAACGGCAGATCCCCTCGGTTTTCGCGATCGACCAATCGGGGCGGGAAATAGTAGGAACCCCCATTGCTGAGTTGTTGAGCAAGTCCCCTCGCGCCATCATCACCAAAGCTAAACGGCACATGGGAACAGACCTAAAATTTCGCGCAGCGGGTCAGGAATATCGAGCCGAAGAAATTTCCGCCCGCATTATCAACTGTGCGCGTGAGTTTGCCAGGGAGTACCTGCGAACACAGATTACCGCCCGAGTTTCGACAATTGCCGCAAGAACGATGGGATCCGCTGCTCCTGCTGATTGGGTGAATGAGTTTCTAGCGCAATATCCACCCGTAATTTCTTTAAACAACATCGTCATCACTGTACCAGCTTACTTTAATGAGGCGCAGAAACGGGCAACTAAAACTGCTGGATTTCTCGCGGATATTCGCGTGCTGCGGTTGATCCACGAGCCAACAGCGGCTTGTCTTGCCCAGCATATCTACGAACATAAAACTGAAACAATTTTAGTCGCTGACTTAGGTGCGGGAACTTTCGACCTTTCCATTATTGAAACTGGAAGTGGTGTGTTTGAAGTACATCAGATTGAGGGTGATAACACTCTTGGAAGTGCAGATTTAGACGAAATCATCTACACGCACTTTAATGAATTTGTCAAGGTTGAGACAGGGCAAGAGATTCCGCGCAACAGTCAAGCTGCAACTCGCTTGCGCCAAGCTTGTGAAGAACTCAAGATTGAACTGTCTACACAAAGCGAATGGACAATCGATTTACCTTATCTGATTGGCGATCGCACAATCCAATTAACCCTAACACGAGCAGAACTAGAACGATTGGCATCCCCCTGGCTGGAACGGATTCGCAGTACCTGCCAAAAAGTCACAGAAAAACCCACTCGTGTCCTGCTGATTGGAGGGGGTGGGCTAATGCCCGCAGTTCGCCAATGTATTGGCGATGTATTTCATCTAGAGCCTGATTCTGCATACGATCCCTTGACAGTTGTTGCCCGTGGTGCGGCTTTGCAAGCGGCAATTCTCACGGGTGATTTCCATAACACGCTGTTGCTTGATGTTGTACCTTTTAGTTTAGGGATTAAATGCCGGGTTGAGTCTGGGGAATTTCAGTTTAGTCGTGTCATTCCCAAACACACCACAATTCCCACTGACAACACCCAGCGATACACGACCACTGAAGATAACCAAACTGCGGTTAGAATTGAGGTTTTTCAGGGAGAATCATCTGTTTCTGAAGAAAATTTCAAGATTGGCGAATTTATCTTACAAGGCATTCCCATTGCCCCAGCCGGCGTACCGCAAATTGATGTTAAGTTTGCTATTGATGCTAATTGTTTGCTCACTGTAACGGCTCGGGACGTTGGGACAGGTAATGAACAGAGTATTACGATCGCTGATTCTCATTTGCTCACCCCCGCACAAATGACTTCGCTGCAAAGTCGATTCCGTGACTCACAACTCTATCAAAAATCGCTATCTGGTTTAGAAAAGCTGATGGCAAAGTTGCAAGCGACCTTGCACGATGTAGAAACAGCAGACGTTCTTGCTTTGTCAACCCGCTTTCAAGATCGCTTTCAAACTTACGAAAGACATCGGGAACGCTATTCACCCACATCTGCGAATAACAATACACTTTTTGATATTTATCGCGATCGCATTCAATTAGAGAACAACACCAGATTAGCACTAGATCAATGGAATACCTTAAGCCGCAGTATTCGCCTGTGGTTAGATGGTTATAAATCTTTAGATTGGCGTGCTACAGAAATTACCGATCGAGTACAGCGTTTGTTAGAAGATGGCGAGCAGTTACTGCAACGCGCTGAAGATGCCAAAATGGTTATCATTGATATCGCAGCCAACTATCAAAGATGGTTGAGCGTGCTGGAGAACTTGCCCATTAACCTTGAAGGTCAACCTCAAGAGCTAGCACAACATTTTTTACGTCTGCAACGTTACTCAGAAGCTTTGACCCAGTTTGAGCGACTGGCTGCACCTCTGTCTTCCCAACAAGTAGAACTTGGTTTAGAAATTCTAGCTCGTCTCCGACAACGCGAAGCTTACACAACGTTATTGCGCGAACATGCAGCCCCCTTGGGAGTTCACCAACCAGATTTTGCCAACCTCAATCATGCTGTCCGCATTTACACTGCCTCAGTTGTTTGGATACATGTTGATATGAATGGTTGGGCTGCAAGTGGCAGTGGTTTTGTCATTGGCTCTCGCTACATCGCTACCAATCGCCACGTACTCATAAACGAGAAAACAGGAAACTGTGTTCCATCCCAAGCTGTACGGGTGATTACCAACGAGGGGGCTTTGGAAGTTGTATCGATTCATTTGCCCAGTTGGGGTGCAGATGATGTAGCAATTTTGGAGGTGCAGCCAGTATCTAATCCGCTGACACCCTTGCGCTTGGGCTTTTCGGAACTAGTAGAAGTGGGAGAGCGGATTGTAACCGTTGGTTTTCCTTCTCCTGAAAGTGGAGGATTTGTCGAGAATCTCTACTGCAACATAGGGTTAATTAATCGTGTCCGTCCCAGCCCGCTTTGCTCTCAGCGAGTGCTGGAGGTGAGCATTCCTTTGCAAGGAGGTATCAGTGGCGCACCTATCTTGAATCAATGGAGCGAAGTAATTGGACTGTTAACTTTCTCGTTGGAGCGCAGACAGGAGTCGGCTAGCGGACAGATTCACAGCGATCGGTCATTTTATGCCATTCCGGTAGAACTTTTACGCCGCTTGCGAGCCGCAATTAATAATGAATGGTAACTACTAGGGCGCTCGTCGAGATAAGTAGAGAGGCGCAAAAAAACCGAACTGTGTAACGAAGCTAGGACTTACGCTCAGTCATACCAAATCCGTTTCTCCAACCCCTTTTACCCTAACGATTGGAAATCGTGGCTGTACAAACGAAGTCCGCCTACGCGGACTAGATTATTAAAGGGGGTACAAGAGGCGGATTTAGTATCAGTCGTTGCGCTACATAATCTAGTACAAACTCCCCCAGTTTATCAAATCGTTCCTGTCCAAATTGCTCTTTCAGTTCCCGCAACAACAAATTGCGATCGCTTTTAAGCTTAGATGCCAGGATTCGATTTATGTGCTGCATCAACTAAATCTTTAAGCCATCCTTCAGATTTGGCTTTTTGTATTAATCTGAAAACGATTTCTTTTAAATCACTACCTACAACAATTACGTTTAAATTTTTTTCTAATTTAACTAATAACATCTCCTCTAACGAAAATTTATTAGGAAAAGCATCAATGAAAGCTTCTTGTAATTTTTGATGCTGTTTACCAGATAAGTGTATATTTTTCAATACAAGTTAGTTATATTGCAGATAATTCGAGAAAATAATGCAATACAGTTGTATAACCGTTAGTGAATGCGATTCACACCTAATGCAAGACCTAATTCTCGCACTCGTCCAATACGCGATAACTATTATACAACAGCAGGCGGGACTGGGAAATTGAGTCATCTCCTAAAAACAATCGGGACTTGAGGTGACCTTCAGGTGACCTTCAAACATAACTCAGTTCAATTCCGGGTTTTTTAGTTGCTTGAGAAATTCGTTCATCAAACCATGTTTTTCAATCAAAGCAATTGCTTCGTCAATAGCTCCAGACCTATTACCCAGTGGAATCAAGTAAGGAAATTGTATGCGGTAGCAAACCCACTTTTACGTACTTCTTACATTTTCTAGACGCTACCGACTTCTTGAGCGCTTTGATTCTATTAGGGTTAGTTCCTCTTTTGTTTGTTTTTTGCTGCATAAATCCTCCTGTTGTTTTGAATCTACATATAGACGATTGAATCGTCTATATGTAGGTTTGATTCACGCTAGAAACAACAAGACGGTTGTTGCTGATTGGAAGCCAACGCGTCCGATCGCGCACGTTGGCAAAGTCGGGTAAGTTGTGGACAATGCGGGTGAGTCGTTGGAAGTCAAGCTGGGATAGCTGGACGGTCACGATTACTGCTCCTATACAGTAAGGCGTTTCTACTTTAGTAGAAGGCAAGATAAATTTGTGGCTGCTAGCTGTAGCCAGCCTTTTTTTTGTTGGTATCACTACTAATATTCTTTGACACTAGGAAGTTATTTTGCTAGAAATGTGAGAATGATATTAAAAGAATGTACTTAGATAAATGAAAATATGTTTTATAACTCTTAAAGGTTTCCGCTGTTTTGGTGATACACCAACTACTGTGAGTTATCAGATGGTATCACGGGATTTGACGGAACCAATGGTTTTGGAAAGGCCGCCTTACTTGAAGCGATTTTACGTGTATTTGGTATAATTATATATAAAGTTTTAGCTGGCTCATCCAAAGAGCTACCCGTGTGTCCTGGATAACTTCTCGCCCCTGAAATCTAAACAATAGATGAAGCTCTATGCTAATACGCTTTGGCATTGGTACGGTAGATACTTGTTCAAGAATGCATACTTGTTCATTTTATTATGGTTGTACTACCGGATGTGATATTAGCCATTAGCTATTAGCAATCCAAATTTTTACAAATGATTTAGGATTGCTATAGAGAAATTTTGTTTTTTTATAAAACTACACTTAATACTTAGTATTTCAAAGAAAAATGAAATTAGGATGAAATTTTCACGGCAACCAGTAACAGAATAATCTGCAATCCATAATTGCAAATTGGACTGAAGCCACTTGACTCTCCAGCTAATAGGAGGGTTTAAGATAAACTCAGTAATTTTTTCTGGGTGATTTTGCGAAAACACAAACCTCTGTAACGAAAAGTAAAATCTTATTAATTCGGCCTCCAGATATGATGCAGGCGCTCAATTGCAATTGCAAAGTAATTACGCTTGTTAACCCTAAACCACTAAATTAGTATTACCTAAAGAAATCCAAATTTATGGAAAGATGTTAAAAATAGCTGGGAAATTGGGAAAAATACTTGACGTTAGGTAAGACATGACCGATCTCATTCGTAATTTGGTAAGTCATGCCCTACCTACTTTCACAATTTATATTGCAATTCAATAACTCTAAATTAATAAACAAATTGAATGATTTATCAATGTATGGACACTCATGGATTTTACCGCCGACCTTTACCGTCACAACTTATTGCTTTTTCATCTTTAGAAGGCAGACAAATTTTCACAGAAGCATTAACTCTAGGAGGTATGGACAGTTACTTTGCTCTGGCTGAGCAGTTTCATACCCAGTCAGAACCTGCTTATTGCGGTCTTGGTACGCTCGTTGTTGTCCTTAACGCACTGTCCATCGATCCGGGTCGAATCTGGAAAGGTTTGTGGCGATGGTACAGTGAGGAAATACTTGATTGCTGCTTGCAATTGCGAGCAATTAAAGAACGGGGAATGACATTTGACCAATTTGTCTGTTTGGGACGTTGTAATGGAGCGAAAGTAGAGGCTTATCGTTATGATAATACAACTATCGAAGCATTTCGAGAAGCGATCGAACAAGCTGCTCGATCTCCAGAAGGGTTTCACATGGTTGTCTCTTACTCACGAGAAGTTTTAGGACAAACTGGAGATGGGCATTTTTCCCCGATAGGAGGATATCATCGAAAACGAGATTTAGTTTTAATTATGGATGTTGCTCGCTTTAAATACCCGTCACACTGGGTTCCTTTATCACTACTCTGGGATGCTCTTGCTCCTCTCGATCCGGCAACTGGAAAGCCCCGAGGTTACATTTTATTATCGAAAGAAGACGATTTTCGATCGCATTCTTCTCCAACTTGTACTGATTTTCTAGCTAATAAACAACTCAATATATTGGAAACATACATGAATATATCCCAGCCTTTTTAAGACTTTCCATTGCCAACTACTCGATCGCTAAATTTTACGCCAATCTAATTATAAAATGTTATGAGTCGTCTCATTGATACCACCCATGACCCGAACTTGCATAGTTGGGTAGAATCTGCCAATTGCAAGAACACTGATTTTCCAATTCAAAACTTACCTTTTGGTGTATTTCAACTTTCAGACAGCGCTGAACTCCCACGCATCGGTGTTGCTATTGGCGACCAAATTCTTGATTTGTTCCTATGCTTGCAGACAGGGCTTTTGCAAGAACTTCCGGAACATTTACAAGCAGCTTGCGGGAAATCTCACTTAAATCCACTTATGGAACTCGGAAGTGGGGCTTCACTCATGTTACGCCGTCACCTAAGCCAATTACTACAGTGGAACGAGCGATCGCCTGAAGCACAACAAATGCTCGTTCCCATGTCTCATGCTAAGCTTTTACTACCTGCCTCTATTGGTAATTATACTGATTTTTATGCTTCCATTTTTCATGCGACTAACGTAGGCAAGCTTTTTCGTCCGGACAACCCCCTCTTACCTAACTACAAACATATACCCATTGCTTATCACGGACGTGCCTCCTCGATTATACCAAGCGATCGAGCTATTGCACGCCCCAAGGGTCAGAGAAAAAGCCCTGAAGCACTCACCCCTAGTTTTGAAGCAACTCAAATGCTCGATTACGAACTCGAAGTTGGTTTCTTTGTAGGTGTTGGGAATGAGTTAGGACAACCCATTCCCATAGATACCGCCGAAGAACATATCTTCGGGTTGTGTTTGGTCAACGATTGGTCAGCAAGGGATATTCAGGCTTGGGAATATCAGCCCCTCGGTCCTTTTTTAGCTAAAAGCTTTGCAACGACTGTCTCTCCTTGGGTAGTGACTCTTGAAGCACTCGCACCTTTCCGAACTCCTGCTTTTAAGCGTGCTCCGGACGATCCTTTAGTGCTATCTTATCTGTCTTCCCCAGCAGATACTACAATGGGGGGTGTTGATATCGCAGTTGAAGCTTTAGTGCGATCGCTGCAAATGCGGGAGGCGGGAATAGAACCCTTCCGCCTGAGCCGTGGCTCTTTTAAAGATATGTACTGGACAATAGCACAAATGCTCACCCATCACGCGAGTAATGGTTGTAACCTCCATTCTGGCGATTTGTTAGCTAGTGGAACAGTTTCAGGTACTGCAATTGGTTCGCAAGGATGTTTGTTAGAGATAACTCAGCGTGGAGCCAATCCGGTTGAACTCCCGACAGGCGAGATGCGCTCTTTTTTGTTAAATGATGATGAAGTGATTTTGCGCGGCTACTGTGAGAAACCAGGTTTTGCTAGGATAGGTTTTGGAGAGTGTCGAGGTGCGATCTTACCTGAGTAGGGCAGAAGCTTTGCTCAATCTAAAATCCAAAATTCTCCTTCTGGGTACTCTAAACGCCAAAAAAAAGCGATAATCTAAGTTTATCATTTAGTTGCCATTCATCATGGCTCATGGCTTTTCAGATCGAGACCTGCGAGGTTGTTCCTTTAGAGGTGCTGACCTTACGGGTGCTAACTTTTTTCGTTCGGATATTCGCGGCGCAGATTTTACTAATGCTACCCTGACGGGTGCAAATTTCTGTCAGGCAAAAGCTGGCTTGCAGCCGAGTCAGGCAATGCGTTTGGTATTTATAGCAATTGTCTTGTCAGCACTCTTGGGATTGACGGCCATATTTGCTATTGTTTTTTTTGGCTGTGTACTTTTTCCTCTAGCGGTAACTCCAAGAAAAATCTTGTCAGCAACACTGGTCTCAGAATTGTTTGCTGTCTATATACTTTTTAATATTCCTCATAACTTACGGGCGGCTTTAGGAACGATCGCAGCCACTGGAGCAATCTTAGGGGTAATATTTGGCTTGACCACAGGTAACTTTGTTGGGGTGAGTGCTGGAATAGTTGCAGCAGGGATAGCTGTAGGAGTGTGTACAGTTGCGATTGCGGTTTCCATCATAGCCGCAACAATTTCTGAGATGATGTACGGAGTTATAGCCGTGTTTGCGATCGTATGTGCAACTATAGCTAGCGCCATCTTAGGTTCTGTACTGGGAGTGATACTCGGTATCCCAGTTGTTCGGTTTCTTCGTAACGATGCTATCTTATCCTTGCCAAAAGCTGAAGCTTTATCTGGAACCCTTATAGCAAGTACTTTTGGAATTGCCGCTGGTGCAATGATAGTGAGATATATAGTACGGCAAATTTTGGCAGAGGATAAAACATTTGGGTGGATGCGGAAGATTGCGATCGCTGTTCTGGTGAGATGGGGAACCAGTTTTAAGGGAGCTGATTTAACTCATGCTGATTTTGCTCATGCTACTCTAAAAAATACAGATTTTACAAATGCTACACTGACTCGCACTCACTTCCATTTGGCGCAACACCTTGAGACCGCTAAAGTTGATAATACAATTTTGTCCGATCCACACGTGAGAAATGTAGTTGTTACAAAAAGAGTTGCCAAAGAATCGTTTGCTGGTTGTAACCTCAAAGGTGCTAACCTTTTGGGTGCAGATCTCCGCAATGCCGATTTTACAGAAGCAGATCTCAGTGAAGCAACATTAGAATATGCCAATTTGGAAGGCGCAAACCTAACAAAAACGAAAGCAATCAAAGCAGATTTTCGACAGGCAAAGCTTACAGGTGTATGTTTGGAAGCATGGAAAATAGATAAAACAACTCAACTGAAAGAAGCAATTTGTGATTATGTTTATCTCACTCAAAAGCAGCTAAAACGATATCCTTTATATAGAAAATTTGTGTCCGAAGAATTTAGCCTTTGGGTAAAACAGAAGATAGACGAAGGGAGGTTACGTTAGTCAAAATACCAGATTTCTTAAAGAATGGACTATCTTACAGCCTCCCACTCTTATCTTATTTTTAAAACCGCAGAGGATATACCAGAATGGCGAAAAAAAGAGAAGTAGAGAAGTAGAGAAGAAGTTATGAATTCTACTCTAAACTTCTTTTGTCTGAGGTGAGAATTTGATTTCTTAAAGAAACCCGTTTTTCTGGATCGATTCCACTAAAAGTCGGTGGTAACCACACTCGAACTATAAGTAGTACTGCCATAACTAGTAGAAAGGCGCAAGCTGCTAAAATTTGATTCCATTCTGCCTCTAGTACTCCCCTAACAATAACTTCTCGCAAAACAGATACTATCGAAACTTCTACTGCTACACCAATAGAAACCCGTTGTTCTTGTAAGTAAATAATCAGCAGTCGAAATAACTCGACTAAAATTAATAGAAATAAAATATCTGAAGTGACCGCTTGGAAATTTAGGGGAGGCAGTAAAGAATAGAACATGGCTCGCAGCTGAATTGCCATCAAGCTAAATAAACCAATGCACAAAGAAATAACAATTAAATCTTGTACCGTTTCAAGACAACGTACAATTAGAGATCTATTTAACCATTCATATTTTATGATGAATGATTTCTTTAACAATCCTTGCATTGATTTCTCCTAAATTGTTAGTGGTTAGTCATTAGCAGCAATTAGCCATTAGCCCTTCGGGTTCGCCAGTTCCCTACGGCGGGAAACCCGCCTGCAGGACTGGACTCACCATTAGCCATTAGCCATTAGCCATTAGCCATTAGCCATTTAGTATTGACTGCCTGATTTACGATGGTGTATTGCAGTCATTCCTGTAGGTTGTAGCATTTGACCATTATTGACGATCGCATAAACAAGCCAGTGATCTCCACAATCCAAACGACTGTGAACGCTACATTCCAAATAAGCAAGCGCATCACTGAGAATTGGACAACCATTTTCACTAGCTTGGGTTGCTAAACCAACAAAGCGATCTTCCCCTGGCGCAAAGGGTTGAAGGAAGTGTCGCCTCAAGTTCATACCTTCTTTAAGGATGTTCAGAACAAATTCGTCTCCCGTATGCACTATAGATTCAATGGCTCGGTCTTTAGCAACTGCAACTGTTAAACCAGGAGGATTGAAGCTAGCCTGAGTCACCCAAGAAGCTAACATTGCACTCGTGACTTCTCCACGCTTGGCAGATACTACACATAAAGAGCCAACAATTCGTCCTACCGCCTGCTCAGTTCTGTCAATTTGAGAATCACTGATGGGTTGGCGGGGAGCCCGAATTTTCTTTGCCTTTTTCAAGGCTTGGGCAAAATCGGTACCAGCTTCTTTACACTGCTGAAGAATGGTATCGCTGGGTTTAAACTTGACTCGAATGGTGTCAAAGCCAAAATGATAACCTGCATCTTGTAATTTGCTTTCAATCTCATCAACAGCTTCTCCACTCCAACCATAAGAGCCAAATACGCCCGCTAACTTGTTTTTGGCAGCAACAGAAAGCACTATACCCAAAGCAGTTTGCACTTGCGTGGGCATATGTCCTCCCAATGTAGGGGAACCAATGATAAATCCATCACATTTTTCCACAAGAGCATGAATTTCAGACGGCTCTGCTGACTCACAGTTTATTGATTCTACCGCAACACCTGCTTTTGTAATACCCTTGGCGATCGCTTGTGCTATAGTGCCTGTATTTCCATAAGCAGATGCATAAATTAGAGCGACTGTCAAGTCACGTTCCTTTTGCTGTTGACTCCACAGCCGATAGTCGTGATTGAGTCGGCTTTTGCTGTAACGTACAAGAGGACCGTGACCGGGGGCGTAGAAACTGACTGATAAAGAAGTAAATTTATTGAGTGCTATTTCCACCTGCCGAGACTGAGCAGCATGAAGACAATCATAGTAGTGCCGTCGGTCTTCGTCTAAAAGTTTCCAACCTTCATCAAAAATTTCATCACCACAAACATGAGCACCAAAAAGTTTATCACTAAAGAGAATGCGAGTAAGAGAATCGTAAGTATAAAGCTCGTCAGGCCAGCGTGAAGTTGGGACGGGAATAAATTGCAATTTATGACCCAAGCCTAAATCTAAAACCTCTTCCTCCCTAGCAACGCTAATTTTTAACTCTTTTTCTGGAAAAGCCGCACGCAACGCAACTGCGCCCGCTTTCGCACAGATAAATGTAATTTGAGGAGCTAGTTCTAACAACTCCTTTAAGGTTACACAGCGATTGGGATTCACATGACCCAAAATCACATAATCCAGTTGTGTAAATTCTAGCTGCTGCTGTAACTGCTCTAAGTAAATCTTAGTAAATGATTCTCCAGGAGGGTCTATAAGCGCCGTTTTTTCAGCTTGGATGAGATAGGAATTTGCCGTTGTACCCTTTTGTAAAGAGTATTCTACTTCAAACTTAAGTCGATCCCATGTACGAGATCTCAATATAGTAGTGCGATCGCCAATCGAAGCAACTTGAACATCACGTAATTTCATAGTGGTTAGTTGTTATTTATTAATTGTTAGTTGTTAGTAGCTAATAGCTAATAGCCATTAGCTATTAGCCATTAGCCATTAGCTACTTAGTAATGATTCCCAATCTTGCGGTGGTGAACAGCAGTGAGAGCATCGGGTTTTGAAACACGACCTACAGAGACAGTGCTGTAGACAGCCCAATGATCGCCGCAATCCAAACGGCTTTGGACTTGACACTCTATATAAGCAAGGGCATCTGCTAATATCGGACAATTATTGTTCGCAGCATAAGTTTTGATACCTGCGAAGCGATCGGCACCAGGATGGAAGCGTTGCAAAAAATGCTTCATTAATTTCTGATAGTTGTCTTCTTCTAATATGTTGAGAACAAACTGGTCGCCTACGTGTAGCAAAGACTCAATAGCACGGTCTTTAGCTACCATAACTGTTATTCCCAAGGGTTTGAAGCTAGCTTGGGCAACCCAAGAAGCTAACATCGCACTGCTAACATTTCCTTTTTGAGCAGTGAGAATATATAACCCATTACTGAGCCGTCCCAAAGCTTTTTCTAGATCGGAATTTAAGGATTTGAGTTGTTTGATGCTACGATCGCGAGACAGCCACTGTCCCATATCGGTTCCAGCTTCTTCGCACAAATGATATGTTGTTTCTGTTGGTGTTTCTTTAAGAACAATTGGCGAAAAAGCTGGATTTAAGCCCAAATCTCGAAACCTATTGAGTAGTAAATAGACAGATTCACCATCTTGACCTCCAGATTCAAATACGCCAATACATTGTTTGGACTTCGCTACAGCCAGAATAGTGCTGAGGGCTGTTTGAGCAGAAGCTGCAGAAGCACCTGAAATTGGTGGGGTTCCAATGACTAATCCACTAGCAATACTGACTAATTCTTTGACATCTTGAGGATCGGCTGATTTTAAATCCATCATTTCTACTGCTACGCCAGTTTTTGTAATACCGTGAGCAATAGCTTGTGAAAGGCGATCGCTAAACCCATAATCAGAGACATAAAAGACAGCAACAGTGGTTTCTGCTTTGGCTTGTTCTTGACTCCACTGTCGGTAGCGATTGACAAGATCGGTTAAGTTGTAATGGAGTAGGGGACCGTGACCTGTAGCAATAGTCGTCAATGCAGGTAACTCGCTCATCCGTTTGAGAGCAGATAACACCGAGCGAGCGTTTGGTCTCATCAGACAGTCGTAGTAGTATTGGAAATCTTCTTCAATGAGGGCTAAGTCTTCATCAAAGGTGTGGTCATCGCAATAGTGCATGCCAAAGGCATCACAGGTATACAAAATTTGTGTTTTGGCATCGTAAGTGAATATTGTATCAGGCCAATGCAGATTTGGTGCAATGACAAATTCCAAAATATGTCCGTTACCCAAATCCAAGCGATCGCCATTCTTCACAATTTGTTGTTTAAATGGCTGATGCAGCCAATTTTCTAGAAACTGAATTGCGACTTTTGAACCGACAACAGTGACTTGAGGCGCTAGCGCTAGTATGTCTTGGATCAATCCGCTGTGGTCTGGCTCAGTATGACTGACAATCAAATAGTCGAGTGAATTTAGGTTAACGAGCCCAGCTAAAGCATCCAGATATAACTGGCGAAACTTTTCATGAGAGGTATCAATTAAAGCTACTTTTTCGCCCTGGATCAAAAAAGAATTGTAAGTTGTGCCGTTTTGGAGACCAAACTCAATATCGAAGCGATCGCGATCCCAATCCAAGCTGCGGATTGTGATTGTATCGGGGGAAATTTCCATAGAATGTATCGTCAGTCTGCGCTGAACTCGCTCGGTCAGTGCTACCATAAGAGCCTCCGGGTGCAACTTAATATGTTGTTGTGTGTTAGATGAATTTTTATATGCTTCTGTAAAGAACTATATTTATAACTTGAAGAAATTACAATGCTATTTAAATATAATTTTTTTTTATGACTGATAGAGATAGCTTAACTGCGTAGCTTTCCTATGGTGACTGTAAGCAAAAACAATACGTGTTTCTGTCTGCGGTAAATAGATTGGGCTTGGGTTTAGCTAGTTTTAATCAAGCGTTTTTGTAAAGCAACAATTACAGCCTGAGTGCGATCGCTCACTTCTAATTTCTGTAAAATCGCGTGAATATGAACGCGCACTGTTCCTGGTGCAATGTACAACGCATGAGCGATTTCTTGATTGGTTTTTCCGACAGCTAACAGTGACAAAATTTCTTGTTCGCGCTGAGTCAGTGGATTGGAAAGCGGTGTGATGTTTTCTGGCTCAGATTGAGTGAGTTCGGCTCTCAAGAAAGAACGAATTTCTTGGGTTGCAGTTGCATCCCACCAAGAAGCACCACTCGCTACAGAACGCAGTGCTAAAACTAATTTTTCAGCAGCAATTCCTTTAAGACAGTAGCCTTGTGCGCCTGCTTCAATTAAGCGTGTAATAAGGGGTTTTTGTGAATGGGAAGTGAGAACTAAAACGGGCAGTAGGGCATTTTGCTGTTTAATCTGTCTGCAAGCTTCAATTCCCCCAATTCCTGGCAAACCCACATCTAACAGCACCACATCTAGAGAAGTTTGCTTAACTAAATCGATCGCTGTTTCACCATCTTCAGCTTCAGCGACAATCTCTAACCCTGGTTCTTGTTGCAATCGCACGCGCAAGCCCAAGCGGAAGAGTTCATCGTCCTCAACAAGCAGAATTTTAATTGGGATAGAGGACATATCACACAGTTAGAGATTGAAAGGGGTAGACAGGCAGTTTAAAAGCAAACATAGCACCATTTGGGACTCTGTTCTCTGCCCAAATTATACCTCCGTGGGCTTCAATAATTTGACGAGATAAGTAAAGCCCCAATCCCGAACCTTTGGCTTGGCGATCGCTATGCCCTTGATAAAATCGTTCAAATAAATAAGGGATCTGTGCTGGTTGAATCCCTGCACCTGTGTCCAAAATTTTCACGACTTGGTAAGAAGCTTGTCCTTCCAAGACGACTTCCACCTTTGCACCACGTCGCGAATGATTAATCGCATTCACTAAAAGATTGTTAAAAACTCGTTGCAGTTGCAGTGCATCACCCCGAACCCACAATGCCCGTCGCCAATCAGATTCACAATAATTAACCGAGAGATGAACGCGACGATTTGCGGCTAATTCAATCAAACTATTAGCCACATCTTCTGCTAAATTAGTTAAGTCTACAGGTGCTAAGTTCAGCTTTAATCCTTCAATATCGTTGCGATAGATATCTAGTAAAGTTTCTAAAAGTTGTAAGGAAGTCTTGTGACTGCGTGCCATTGTTGCTAAGACTTGTTGCTGAGTGGGTAAGACTGGACCAAATTTTGCTTGTTGAAATGCTGCGATTGTTTCAATTGCTCCTAGCAGTGGTGTTTTTAGATCGTGGGTGAGTGTAGAAGCAAAATCTTCTCTGACTTTGATTAATTCCTCTTGAGATTCTAGCTTGGCACGGGCAAGGGTAATCGCTTCTTGGGAACGACGCAACCGTTCGCTTAGTACACCAGTAACAATTAAAGCCACTGAGGCGATCGCTCTACTGGCAATTGTATATAGCTCGATCTTTTCACCCCCTGGTAAAAAAAGATTTAAAATGGTTAAGCACACAGCTAAAGTTGTTGCCTGAAAAGTTGCAATTCCCTCAAACCATAAGTTGGTCAATAATATTGGACCTGTATAAAGATAGCCAAACAAGTATTCGGTAGGTGTTCCAAACTCCATAAATATGACAGTGAGAAACAGACCTAATACAATCGTTAATTTGCTAGATTTTGAGTTTTTAGGCAAGAATTTCGCCAGAAATAGAAGCATTTAGAATATATTCTCGACCGTAAAGGTTATTGATTTTATAACAAATACTTAAATTCTTATCTTAACATAGTACTCCTAAATCAATTGTAAAACAATTTGATTGCTAATGGCTAATGGCTAATAGCTAATGGTCAAAAAGCAATTAGCTATTAGCCATTAGCAGTCCTAAATGAAATATAAGAATTTGAAATTATGGTTGCCACCTGTAGTCTCCCCAAGACATCAAGGAGACGGCATTAGCTAGGAGGGTGGATTTTCACACAAATCATTTATGATTTGTGTGACTTGCAACAATCTAAAATAACGTTTAGAAGATATCTAACCGTTCTAAACAGGAGAGATATTTAACTAAACGCTAGATATAGAAACACCTAAACGCTAAATATATAAAAATTTATATTATTTTTATATCTCCTGTCCCTTGTCTTTATTTCAAAATCAATAAATAATGTAAATAAATTGACACAAACAGCAGATTGATAAGTCTAGCCATTCCTGGAATTTGTTATGAAACATTGAACCATGTTGAATTTAACTAATATCTATTGTTTGAAATAGGTTTTGACATTCTTAATTAAAAATTACCAACTGATATAACTCATGTTACAAGGATGGATTCAAATAGGATTAACGTTACTCATTGTAGTAGCAATAACTCCCTTTTTTGGGCGATACATGGCTTTTGTATACCAAGAACAGCGCACTTTGCTCGATCCTATTTTGAACCCTGTCGAGGGAGCAATTTACTCTTGGATAGGCGTTCAAACTAAAGAGGATATGACAGGTGTTCAGTATGCAAGAGCCATCTTGTACAGTAATTTTGTTATGGGTTTTTTTGTGTTTTTGCTAATTATCAATCAAGGATGGTTGCCCCTCAATCCTACAAATCTAGGTGCGCCAACTTGGGATACAGCATTGCACACTGCCATTTCCTTTATTACCAATACCAATCAACAGCATTACTCAGGTGAAACCTACATGAGTTATGGCAGCCAAATGTTTGGGCTGGGGTTTCATATGTTTACTTCGGCAGCAACGGGGATTGCTGTAGCTATTGCCTTTATTCGTGGGTTGACTGGTAGACCATTGGGTAACTTTTATGTAGACTTAACCCGCAGTATTACAAGGGTCTTACTACCTATTTGTGTCCTAGGTGGGATTGCCTTGATGGTTGCTGGAGTACCGGAAACTTTAGCAGGACCAATTGTGTTCCCCACCTTAGAAGACCCTAACATTAGTCAAGCGATCGCTCGCGGTCCTGTGGCTCATTTTGAAATTATCAAGCAGTTAGGAGAAAATGGCGGCGGCTTTTTTGCTATCAACTCAGCACATCCTTTTGAAAATCCCAATGGGTTTTCTAACTTAATTGAGATTGTAGCAATGCTTTCTATTCCTACATCTCTAATTTACACCTATGGTTTGTTTGCTAATAACACCAAACAAAGTTGGTTAGTCTACGGTATGGTAGGTGTGATTTATGTCGCCTTTATCATCATGACTGCCATTGGTGAATATGATGGCAATCGAGCAGTAAATGGACTACTAGGAAGTACGCAACCGAACCTAGAAGGAAAAGAAGTCAGATTTGGTTGGGCGCAATCTGCATTGTTCGCTGTCAGTACAACGGGTACGATGTGCGGTGCAGTTAATAGTATGCATGACTCATTCATGCCCAATGGGGGATTTGTGACCCTGTCTAATATGTTCCTGCAAATTGTGTGGGGAGGTCAGGGTACGGGAACAGCTTACTTATTTGCCTACCTAATTTTGACAGTGTTTGTTACAGGTTTAATGGTAGGGCGTACACCAGAATTCCTTGGACGCAAAATAGAAAAGCGTGAAGTGGTACTGGCAAGTTTTCTCATTCTCTTGGTTCACCCTATCGCCATTATGATTCCTGCTGGAATAGCTTTAGCATTTCCCGACCAACTAGCAGGAATCAGCAATCCCGGCTTTCACGGCTTTGCTCAAGTCATCTATGAATACGCCTCTGCTGCAGCTAATAATGGTTCGGGATTTGAAGGCTTAGGGGATTCTCAACCCTCACCTTTGGCTCTTGCAACTGGTACGCAAACTACTGCAACTGCTTTATGGTGGAACCTGAGTGCTAGCTTCAGTCTCCTTGCTGGACGCTACATCCCAATTATCGGACTGCTCTTACTAGCGGATAGTATGTCCCGCAAACAACAAGTTCCTTTCACTACTGGAACATTGCGAACTGATACTGGATTATTTACAGGTGTAACCGCAGGTATAATTTTAATCCTTGGTGCGCTAACATTCTTCCCAGTTTTGGCATTCGGTCCCATCAGCGAAGCTTTTTGGATTGCTAAAGGTATTGGATAAGCGGTCATTGGTCTGTCTTGTTCTCCTTGTCTCCCTTGTCTTTAAGAATTTATGACAACTAACGTAGAACCATCCTCTTCACCCCGTCCCCCCCGTTCTCCTTACGGAACTCGTGACTCGCGCCGACACATACCTAAAGCAGATATGCGCTTACTTTATCAAAGAGCCATTCAAGAGTCATTTGTCAAGCTCCATCCGAGAATTGCTGTCAAAAATCCAGTGATGTTTGTGGTTTGGGTAGGGACAATTGTCACTTTTCTGGTAACTCTTGACCCGAATTTATTTGGCACTTTACAGGTGGATGTCGATCGGCAACGCCTGTTAAATGGGTTAATTACCTTAATTCTGTTTTTCACAGTTCTGTTTGCTAACTTTGCAGAAGCAGTAGCTGAAGGACGTGGTAAGGCACAAGCAGATTCTTTAAAGTCAACACGTTCCGATACTGTGGCTCGCAAAATACTGCCTGATGGTTCGATTCAGCAAGTTAATTCTACAGAATTGCGCCGAAATGATTTGGTGAAAGTCATTGCCAATGATATGATTCCTGCTGATGGTGAAGTCCTTCAAGGCATTGGTTCGGTGGATGAGTCAGCAATTACTGGGGAATCTGCTCCCGTACTCAAGCAACCAGGTACAGATATTGCAAGTTCAGTGACAGGTGGTACGCGGCTGTTATCCGACGAATTGATAATTCGCATTACAGCCGATCCCGGTCAGGGCTTTATCGATCGCATGATTTCCCTCGTAGAAGGCGCAGAACGGACGAAAACTCCTAATGAGATTGCCTTAACAGTATTGTTAGCCGTACTGACACAAGTCTTCCTAATTGTCGTGGCAACCATGCCTCCCTTTACTAGCTACATCGCTAACTTTATTAGCACAGTGTTTGGAACGGAAGCCGGAAATAGTTTGCGTGCAGGTGCGAGCGTTGCTATCTTGATTTCTCTTTTGGTGGCTTTAATACCTACAACTATCGGTGGTTTGCTCAGTGCGATCGGTATTGCTGGTATGGATAGAGTTGCCCAATTTAATGTTATTGCAACATCTGGACGAGCAGTAGAAGCCTGTGGCGACATAAATACACTTGTATTAGATAAAACAGGTACTATTACCTTGGGAAATCGGATGGCTAATGAGTTTCTCCCCGTGAATAGTTACACAGTGGCCGATGTGGCAAGAGTTGCTCTAGCCGCCAGTGTATTTGATGAAACACCCGAAGGTAGGTCAATTGTCAAACTAGCAGAAAATTCTGGTGTCAGAGTTGATTTCGACCTAAAACGTGCAGAAGGTGTGGAATTCTCAGCTAAAACCCGGATGAGCGGTACTAACTTACCCAATGGAAAGCAAGTCCGTAAAGGGGCAGTCGATGCGATTAAGGGCTTCGTCCGTTCTCGTAGCGGTCGCATTCCTGAAGATGTGGATGTAGCCTACGAGCGCGTTTCCCGATTGGGAGGTACACCTTTAGCCGTTTGTCAAGACGACCAAATTTTCGGTGTTATCTACCTCAAAGATATTGTCAAACCGGGCTTGCGGGAACGCTTTGACCAATTGCGGCGCATGGGTGTTAAGACTGTTATGCTAACAGGTGACAACCGCATTACTGCTAGTGTTATTGCAAAAGAAGCCGGAGTTGATGACTTTATAGCAGAAGCGACACCAGAAGCTAAAATTAGCGTCATTTCCTCCGAACAATCTCAAGGTAAGTTAGTGGCAATGACTGGCGATGGTACTAACGACGCACCTGCACTGGCTCAGGCTAACGTAGGTTTAGCAATGAACTCTGGTACACAAGCTGCTAAAGAAGCTGCAAACATGGTGGACTTGGATTCCGACCCCACTAAGTTAATCGATTTAGTGACGATTGGTAAACAATTACTTATTACCCGTGGGGCATTAACAACTTTCTCCATCGCCAACGATATTGCCAAGTATTTCGCCATTATTCCCACTATTTTTGCGGCGGCTGGCATTGGCGCACTGAATATTATGGGACTAAAAAGCGCTCAATCTGCCATTGTCTCGGCACTAATTTACAACGCTTTGATTATTCCCGCACTGATTCCTCTTGCACTCAAAGGAGTAAAATTCCGTCCTTTGACAGCAGACGAGCTTTTAAGACGTAACATCCTTATTTACGGTTTGGGCGGTATTATTGCACCTTTCATTGCCATCAAACTTATTGATATCATTTTACCTTTGTCTTAATTTCTCCTCGCTCAAAATTACTATGAAACCCCCTCGCATACACATTCGTCCTATTCTTTTCCCTCAAGTATTTGCCCTGGTACTTACAGAAGTCAATGAAATTTGGTTGCAGTGGCGCAGACAAAAACTACCTCTGTATCTCTTCTTGGCAATGTGTTTTAACCTCATAGTTGCGCCTGTTGTCTGTGCTGCTACTGGGGAACAGTTTTCCCACTTTCAAGCTTGGGCATTAGGACTGTTAGGGCTGGTAACGTTAAGTCTTTCTACATATTTGTTTTTTGTCATGTTTGTACCGGAGAAATAAGAATGAGTTTTACCACAGAAGCTAGCAGAGCAATTCGTTCTACCATAGTCCTTTGGGTAATTAGCGCTGTTATTTATCCGTTTGCGATGATTGCTTTTGGACAGATTGTATTTCCATTTCAAGCCAATGGTAGTGCGATCCAAAATGCCCAAGGTCAAGTTGTAGGTTCTGCCTTAATCGGTCAACCCTTTACAAGCGATCGCTATTTTAACTCTCGCCCCAGTACCACCAGTTACAGCACTGCCGATCCCAACAAAGATGAGGGGGGAGTTCTCAAAACAGGAGTTTCTGGTGCCAGTAACCTAGCTCCTAGCAATCCAGCATTACTAGAACGTATCAAAGGTAAAGACGATCCAGATCCCAGCAAACGGGTTGAAGGCGATTTGAACCGATTAAAAACAGTTGGCGTGCGACCTACCGCCGATCTAGTTTATACTTCGGGTTCCAGCCTTGACCCCCACATTACCCCAGAAGCAGCCAGAGCGCAAGTTGCTCGTATCGCCAAGGCGCGAGGACTCCAACCCCAACAGTTAGAAACTTTAATTAATCAAAATACTGATGGTCGCTTTCTTGGGATATTTGGTGAACCTGGGGTCAATGTTCTGAAATTAAATCTAGCTCTAGATGCATTAAAATCTGCTAGTTAAATCAGAAAAATTGATATGATTGCGCCAAAAAAAGTCCAAACATTTGTTTGTTTTAACTTTGTTAGTTGGATGTTATTTACATCACGGGCGATCGCTCGTTACAAAATGTTTCTGCATTTAATCTACCTCTATCCCAATAGTACACTTTTCCCAACCTACGAACCAAGTCAAATTCGTTTTGATGAATGGAGAGAACAACCTTCTAGTAGTCCACCAAGAAAATTATGACAGGTGTAAATTAGGATATAATCGTTGGAATTTAACTCTGGCATCTGAAGCCGCAAAACGCCAATCAATTTTAGATTTTTGTTGATTGCGTTGTTCTTCCCAAGCATTAGTTTCTCGACGTAAAGTTTCAATATTAGGAATACGTTGTATCTGAATGAGGTACACCTAAGTGTAAGGGCGAACGGTCGTTTGCCCCTACTGGTGTACTTCATTTACCCGAAATATACTGTATTAATTACCTTTGTTGACAATTTCTTAATTGAATTGATGGAGATTGCTTGATTGGTGCGAGTGGATCGCTGAAAAGTACGATCTCTCCTGTGGGGGTAGTGCGCCATCGGGTCGCTTCGACCAGCACCATTGGAGAACTTCCTTCGCTATGAGATTGAGAAGTCCAAGCAGGTAAAGGATGCTCTAAGGAGGAATTTTGGGGTGAGCCACTCACTGTTAACCGACGACGGTCAAGCCACTCAGCGTCATCATCTAATTGTTGTTCGGGAGTGGGAGGCAAACCACCCCGCCCAGTGATGACGAAGGAATTGCCTTCAGTAGCGGGACAGCCAGTCGCAATCAAGTTCGATGAATCAACCAGGGTCACGGGCAGTTCAACTAAGCCAGATATGGGGTCAGGTTGTTCGATGTTGAGTTGGACAGTACCACTTAAGGCTGAGTTAACTCCAGAAGCGGTGATGTCGCTACTAGCAGTGTCTTGGCGGCGAAACTGAGTGCCAAAGATACCAGAGGCATTAATTATGACATTACCGCCACGAGCATTGACAGAATTGGCACGGATGTCACTATTCTCATTCTTGACAGCAACGAGTGAAGAGGTTTTAATTCTGATGTTGCCACCGTTACCAGTGCCATCAGCAGAAGCTGTAATCGGACTGTTATTGCTAAGCAACAGAACATCCCGCACGCTCAAGTTAATGTTACCACCTTCACCAGATGCGGTCGCCGCACTAATCGTTCCTTTGCGGTCTAAAAGAATTGAATTGGCATTGATTCGCACAGTTCCAGCACTAGCAGTGCCTTCATGACTGACATCAACTTTTGCACTGTCAGTCACGCTCAATCGTCCGGTGTTAATAGTCACGTCTCCAGAGTTTTGATTCGGGATGCGTCGTTCTGGAAACACAGTTGCCGAAAAAAGTTGGGCAGAAGAACTCACTTGGCTGGGAACAAGAAGATCGGTAAGAGGAACTTGCCCGATACCGCTAAGTTCTACAGATTCAGTTGCATTGATGGTGACACTACCTGCTCTACCCGTCCCCAAGGTTAAAGCCGTGACGCTTCCTCCGTCCCGACCCACCAGCCTAGAGGTGTTAATCGTGACATTTCCGCCGTTTCCAGTGCTTCTTAAGCTAGAAGAGGAGCTCACATTACTGACTGTGAACGATCCGACTCCAATCAGTTCTACCGATTCAGTTGCATCAATATTCACATTTCCTGCATTGCCACTGCCATCTCCAGCGGTGGCTCCGATAATTGCTCCATTAAGCAGACTTAACCGTCGAGTAGATAGGGTGATATTTCCAACATTTCCAGAACTGTAAGCCAAAGCGGAGATATTGCTAACCAAAGTAGATACGTATCCAATCAATTGGGCAGAATCATCAGCAGAAACCGTCACATCTCCTGTACGACCTGCACCATAGGAAGGAGTAACAATGCCTGCACCATCTCGAATCGCAAATTGTCGGGTTGAAACAGCAACATCCGCTCCCCGTCCACTGCCAATGGTTTCCGTATTCAACCCACCCCTCAACTGACCGCTGGAACTGATTCCACTCAGTTCCAAAGAATCAGCAGCATTAACACGCAGGTTTCCTGCCGCTTGCTCGCCTTGATTTTGAATTAACATGAGTGAGCCATGCAAGAGCAAAACTCGATTGCCCTGCACTTGAATCGAGCCACCTGGTGAGCCACTAGTATCAATTAATGCTTGCTGTGAGAGGTGAATATTGCCAAAGGTTTGAATTCCTGGATAGTTTAAAGTAAACTTTTTCCCTAAATTCACAATTCCATCCCGCACACTGCCTAACTCAATCTGTCCTTGCTCTGCCGTCAGCACACCTCCTTGGATATCGATGTCTCCCCCAATTAATGCCAAGGTTTGTCCTGCTGGCACGACAAGACCTGTTGAGGCATTGCCTCTAACTAAAGCGGTGATGACAGGAAGTGTACCTGATAAGTTATATCCATTCCCCTGGACTGCAATTCGCCCCGGATTTACTCCCATCTGTAAGCCAACGGGAACGCTAACAGTCAATAACGGTGTCGTTTGGGGACTGGTGGCACTATACTGAAAGCTATCAGCAAAATTGATGCTGTTAGCTGTACTGGCAACAAACGAGCCACCAATATTCAGTCGCGCTCCTGCACCAAACACAATGCCATTCGGGTTGAGCAAAAACAGGTTGGCTACTCCATTTGCTCGAATCACACCATCAATATTGGTTCTCGAGCTGCCTGTGACACGAGTGAAGATGTTTTGCACATCAGTTGCATTGTTGAAGTAGGCACTACCCCCAGTGGGGACAGAAAACGATTGGAAACTGTGAAATAAATTGCTACCCCGTTTTGCTCCGCCATCAATCTGATAATTGGGATTGCCTGTGACAAGCGATCTCTCTCCTACAGGAAGCGTGTTATCAGGAATCACTTGAGCCGCGAGCGGTTGAACATAACTGAGTTGCCACACAGCAATGCTCAACAAAACCCCTGTTTTTAGATGCCGCCTGCTCATCTTGCATCTGCCAATCTCTGTCGTCGTCGTTTGAGTCACATTATTTCCAGTTTTACACAATTAGCTGACAGCAAGCGCACGCCAACATCAGGAACCATACTTTGCCTCAACCTCTAATCCCTCTCCTAAGAAATCGCAAGGTTTCTTTCATCCATGAGGGGCGATTGCCTCCGCCACGCTTCGCGAACGCCACTTAACAGCTTCTGTCACTTTCCGAAAAGATTTGCCATTTCTGAATTATAGAGCTTTTGTTAGGTACAATAGCGTTTAATTAAATTTTACCCTAGCTTCTTAATCTCTCCTGTTTCTTCAATCAAAATCACCTCACTGACTAGTAGTCAGCCAAAATTATTTTGACAAGCTAATGTGGAGGTGTAGAAATTGAAATCTCTGTTCTCTTACGCCAATGCTTAGAGCGTCGCATTCCCGAGCTTGAGACTTTACGCCAAGAAATTAATGCTTGGGAAGAACAACGTAATAAACAAAAAGTGAAAATTGATTGGCGTTTTGCGGCTTCAGATGCCAGAGTTAAATTCTAACGATTATATCCTGATTTACACCTGTCATAATTTTCTTGGTGGACTACTAGCTGCTAATTTCAATTAGAAGGTAATTTCTTGATGGTTTCGTAGCTCCCAAGAACGTTGCAAAAGTGTACTGGCTTCTTATTCCTAGCGAAAAATAATTAAAAAACAAATGTCTATTTTCTACTTGTCGGGCTAGGCTGAGCGCTGGGTGTTGATTGTTTGCTGGTATTGTCTTCTGCCTCTTGTTTCCACTCAGAAAGGTCGCGCTTGACAGCATTTTCAAAATCTGTAGAAACTAATAGCACGTTAAGATTGCCTTTTGCTTGAGCGGAAGGATCTGCTTGAGCGTAGAGAAAACGGCGGTTAAAATCAGATTGTCCCAAAATTAACTGATGATTTTGTTGGTTTTTAAGTTTTATATCAATAGTGGCTTGAGGTCGATCTAAGCCAAATTCTGATAGCTGATTGTTTGAAATGGGTATAGTGCGATCGCTTTTTCCTTCCACGAGCAAATTCATCAAATAACCGACAATTGGGTCACTTGCTGGGACAACTGAAGGAGATTTCATCAACCACTTCGTTCCTTCAGGCTTCCCACTGCGTTCTAAATTTATAGTTTGATTTTGAGTTTTAATTGTTAAAGACTGCACATCATCTTCTTGAAAAGAGAAAATTGGCTGCTTGTTGTCCTTAACTTCCTCGCGTTGAGATGAACCTCTAATTTCATAGAAATAAACAAATCCTCCTAAACCTAATGCTATCAGTAACAAAATTAAAGTTGTTCGTTGGAGTTTCATAAATGAGTTAGTGGTTAGTGGTTGTTAGTGACTCTTTACATCAAATAAAGTTGATTTATAAGTGCCTTAACTTCTAATGAATAAAGGGTAGGTAAGAGCGTAAGTCAATCCGCTCCTACTAACAACTAACAAAAAATTACCTTCTGATCCACCAAAGAAGACCTGCTGCTAATAACCCTATAAGTGGTAAAACAAACAGAGATGATATCTCTAAAAGATTGGCTTGAGCCGATGTTAAGTTAATGCGACGGTTTCTAACTTCTTTGGGGCTAATTGATAGAGGTTGTCTGTCCTGTTGGCTGAGCCATGTGACTGAGTTCAAAAAGACATCTTTATTCAGCTGTTGTTCAAATAAGTTATTCACAATAAAGCCTGAATTTCCTATCACGACCATCCGCGATTCTGTAGCGGTAGGGGAAGTAGGAGGGGGGGAGCTACCTTGTGCTTGAGTTGTTGGTGATGCAGTGGCTGTGGGAGTCGGGCTAGCCTGAGTTGTTGGTGTTGGTGACGCAGTGGCTGTAGGAGTCGGGCTAGCCTGAGTTGTTGGTGTTGGTGATGCAGTGGCTGTGGGTTTTGCACTAGCCTGAGTTGTTGGTGTTGGTGATGCAGTGGCTGTGGGTTTTGCACTGGGACTGGGGTTAGCTTTGGCTTGAGTTGTTGGTGAAGAAGTTGGTTTAGAAGTCGCTTTGGTGGTAGCCGCAGGGCTGGCTTGAGTGGTTGGTGTTGGGGATGCTGTGGGTGTAGGGATGGAGTTGGGTTGGGTTGGAGGTGTAGCTGCTAGTTTCTTCCTTAATGCAACACCTAATGTCAAAGGTCCTTTGCGATCGCTTTCTGGGTTAAACTTCAAATCCTCACTTTCTAGATCGCTTTCAGCCCAACTATCTGGATATGGCTTTGTCAGGAGAAGAGGAGTGGCTTCTACACCAGCTACTGGTGTTATATCGATTGCTCGTGCTAGCGGATAAAAAGAAATGCCGTTCCCAAAATCCTTTGTGATGGGGTGTTTTCCATATTCTCTCACCAAAGGTGTTGCAGGACCGAGCCCTACACTTCCAGAAACATCCACTACCAAACGATTATCTAACCTAATACCCCATTCAGCAAATAAACTGTTAAGTTTTGGGTCGATACTGGGGTCGATCGCGATCAGTAAATTGCCACCCCGATTGAGGAATTGCCGTAAAGCGTTCACTTCGCTTTCAAACAGTGCTCGTTTTGGACCTACAAGCGCAACAACAGTAGCATCTTGAGGAACGCCCTTATTTTCTGCAAGATTAAGTGGTAATGTGGTGTAAGTTCTATCACTTAATGCTTTGATGGCTTGCGATATTCCTTCTTCATTGCCTGAAATTGGATGTTCCCCGTGACCTTGAAGGAAGTAAACTTTAGCTGAACCTAAGTTAGTGACTTGTTGCAAGCTATTAGTAACCTTTATTTCAGATAAAGGTTCTTGCTGACTCACTACCTGTACTAATTGTCTTTTATCTCCAGATTCTAGATAGACTTCTCCATCTTCTTTAACACCAAACTTGCGTGTTAGTCCCGGTCTGCCACGCGGATCGACATACTCAAATTTAAATTTTGGGTTTTGCCGTCGGTAATCTTCTAGCAAATCCCGGTCTAATGGATTTTGATTGGCATCAAATACCCACACCTTAACAGGAGTTTCTAAAGAACGTACCAATTCTCGTGACTGGGGAGAAAGGGTAAACAATTTGGTTTCTGTTAAGTCAGTTCTCCAGTTGTAGCGAGTTCCTAAAAAGTTAACTAACCCCAGAATTGCCAAAACTGCCAAAGTTGCAAATAGGGCATTGGTACTGGCTTGAGTGGAACGTCTTGCCCACCAATTATTTTGTTGGTTTTGCCATATCAGCCACAATCCAATGACAACAGTACCTGTAATTATAAGTACTAATGGTATGAGTCCCCAATTTTCTGATACCAACCCTGCAGTCACGCCCGCCGCTATAAGAAAAGAACCCAACCAAACTAAATATTTCCAAATTTTCTTTTTAGCAATCGTCTTCATTTTTTGTTAGTGGTTAGTAGTTGGTGGTTAGTGGTCAGTAGTTAGTTGTTAGTAGTAGGTAAAACAACTAACAACGAACAACTAACAACGAACAACAAACTATGAACGTTGGAATCGTAGTGTATCAATTGATTGTGCTGTGAGAAAAACTCCCAGAATAATGTAACTGGAGAATAAAAGCAAGCTGCTGGTATCAAAAATACCTTGTACCAGTGTGTTGTAATGTTTCAGCAATGATAGATGCCCTATTGCTTCTCCTAGAGAACCACCTATATTTTTGGCAATTAAATCCAGGAATAAGAGTAATAAAATTAATGCGAATGTGAGAACTGCAGATAATATTGTGCTGTCTGTTAGGGAGGAAATAAACATTCCCAAGGATAAAATAGCTGCTGCTAGTAAAATGAGCGCTAAATGACCGAGCAGGGGAATTGTTGCTGGTATTGGTGGATTGGATGCACTTAACGCGATCGCTTCCAACACTAGCATGGGCATCACCATTGTTGTAAAAAATGTCAGCACTCCTAGCAATTTCCCGACAGCGACTGCCCAGTTTGTAATGGGGGATGTGGATAAAAGTTCCAAAGTGCCTCGCTTGCGTTCTTCAGCATAAAGACCCATTGAAAGAATAGGCAGCACAAATAACAACAGCCATCCCATTCTGTCTAAAAAAGCACGTACAAATTCATAAGGAACATCTATTGGCGGAACTGATACTCCTAGTTGTTGTCCTTGTAAATCATAGGCAGCAACTGTTGACAAAATACCCTCCGGTCCCATCAAAATAAGCACAAAGAACAATCCAGATAAAAACCAAAATACACCTGCGACAGCATACGCTAAAGGCGATACAAAATAGCTTTGTAGCTCTCGGCGATAAATGGCAATAATATTACCCAGTACTATACCCATCTAAGCGGCTTCTCCTTCCTTTTCTCCTTCCTTGGCTTCTGCTGTTTCTGTCTCCATCTCCAAACTCTTTTCTGCTGTTGTCAGTTGTAAAAAGACATCTTCCAGAGTAGCGCTAACACGTCGCATTTCGCATAAACTAAATCCCGCACGCACTAACGCTGTTGCAATTTCCTCACCAGGTTCAGTTCCCGGTTGTGATAGCACTCGCAGGTGAGATCGGTTATCTTTTAGATCGTTATGACCTTGTATTGCCACTGTGGGAACTGATTCTACCAAACCCACACCTGGTATTTTTTGTAACATTTGTTTGGCGAGGCTGGCTTCTCCCTTTATTTCTATTTCATATCCCGAGCCTCTCGTCAACTGTGACATCAAATTATCTATAGTATTAGTTGCTACAATGTTACCTCGATTAATAATTGCTACGCGACTGCAAGTCATATTTACTTCTGGCAAAATGTGAGTCGAAAGAATAATTGTATGGCTACCTGCCAAACTCTTAATTAAATTTCGGACTTCAATAATTTGCCTGGGGTCGAGTCCAACAGTGGGTTCATCAAGAATAATCGCTGGTGGATCGTGGACAATGGCTTGGGCTATGCCTACTCTTTGGCGGTACCCTTTGGAAAGCTTGCGAATGATGGTGTGGCGCTTATCTTCGAGGTTACACTTTTCTAATGCTGCTTTGACTTTTGCCGTGCGATCGCCTGCGGGAATTCCTTTAATCCGCGATACAAAATACAAAAATCCTTCAACGGTCATTTCCGGGTACAAAGGAGGTGTCTCAGGGAGATAACCAATGCGTTGGCGCACAGCTAAGGAGTTATCGTGGACGTCAAAGCCAGCAATCCGAGCCGTTCCACTTGTCGCTGGTAAATAACCAGCTAAAATACGCATGGTTGTTGTTTTGCCAGCGCCATTTGGACCGAGAAAGCCTAAAATCTCTCCTTGTTCGACATTAAACGTGACATCAGCGATGGCTGGGGTAGAACCGTATCTTTTAGTTAACTTTTCAACTTCGATCATTCGTGGTGCCGAGTATGAGGGATAGGGTTTCCAACCATAATATCTTGTGGTGCGAGCTTCTAGAGAGCCATGCATAGAGGATGAGCTAACCCCATTAAGGAAGTCAAAAGTTAAAAGTTTCAACCAGTATTTTAAAGCTCGAAATATGTTAAAAATTTAGCGGTTAAGAGAACTGTGTTTCTACTGTAGATGCGATCGCAATCTCATGGAAGATATCCAGGCGGGTTAAAGATACCTCTACTATACCCACCAGTAAAAACAGCCCTAGTACAACAAAACAATGCGTCGTTCTCAGACAGAAGCGCTAATACGAACAGAAGAAATGAGTAATTTTGCTATTTTGTTTTTATTTTTTAATAGAAAAATTCACTGTTAATCGTATATTTTTTCTTCCCGCAGATTTGGGATCTAATTGGAAGTTCGGGACTTGCTGTATTAACGCGTCATCTAATTCCCGTGACCCACTTGAACGAACTAGCCGGATGTTGATGGGATTGCCATTGTTGTTAACATCAAAAGCAACTTCTACTGTGCCTTCAATACCCTGTTGCTTTGCTATTTTTGGATAAGCAACGTAACATTTAATACAGTCTCTTGAATCAAATGGCGCATTTTCCGGGTTTGGTTCTGGCTCTGTAGCACATCCGCGATGGATTGTTTCACCAATACCAAAAATCAGCGCGATCGCACCCAATGCAATCAACTTTGTTAAAAAGATTCTGGTGGTTTTTGGATTGATACCGTTCATAATCCAGGATATGGAATTCTTCAAACATTATCCTACATGAGTGTATTTTCCCACTACCTCCCTTGTTCGTTGGCGGATTCTTCAAGCTCAGCCCGATCTTTTTATTGTTTGAATTTGCGTCTATATTTTTGTTACTCCTTGCTTGTCAATGGGAATTGGCTTGATAACGGCATCTACCTTCACAATTGCGTGAACTGCGAATACAACCGTGGCTAGCATAACGCTCGCTATGTTTACAAACAGTGGGCCAAGCTATTAACTGTAGAGGTATACCTGTCAACTTCCAGAATAATCGTCCCCCTGAATGCAAAATATCCCACGCTTCCTTAGTGCTTGGATTCTCAGTAAACTCTAATACTTCACTTTTAAATGCCTCCCACTGGGAAGTAACAGTGGGTGGATGGCAGCGATCGTAGGTTGCCATCCCAGTACTATAGTTTTGCCAAATTTTTTGAATTGACATATAAAATCATGCTCTCCTTGCCTTTTTCAAATGTTATAGATGGTGAACTACCCACACTGAGTTGGAGTACCAAGTACAGTGTGGGCTTCCAGTTTCACAGGGGATTGCCGCGTCTTGGACTTGCGTCCGCGATTTGGTCTTACATCCCCTCCACTGGCAGACTCCCCCGTCCCAGAGGAGATTAGCATTCTGATACCCTCTGCTCTAATATTTTTAGCAGCATTCTCATCTCTATCGTGATGAGTACCACAACTAGGACACGCCCATGTACGGACATCCAACCGCATCTCATCAACTTGGTAATGACAATTAGAGCAAAGCTTGGAGCTAGGGAACCATCGGTCTATTTCTACTAACACTTTGCCTTCTTTTTCTAGCTTGTATGCCAAGAAGTTAGTAAAAGTCCCCCATCCTACATCAGATATTGCTTTAGCTAATTTGTGATTACGAACCATGCCCTTGACGTTTAAGTTTTCGACTACTACAACCTGATTGTCGTCTACAACTTTTCGCGACAACTTATGTAGAAAATCGTGACGGACATTGCTAACTCGTTCGTATACCCTAGCTACTAGTTTTAACGCTTTTTTTCTCCGCTGACTTCCTTTTTGTTTTCTTGCTAACTTCCTCTGTTTCCTAGCTAAGTTCTTTTCGTGTTTAGCAAGATGCTTGGGATTAGCATATTTAGACGTTTTTTCACCATCATGAGTAATAGCAAAGTCTTTGATACCCAAGTCAATTCCAATCACCTTGCCGTCAGTGCTAGGTGTCGGGTTTTCACCTTTATATTCCATCAACACAGAAGCATAATACTTGCCAGATGGACACAGACTGACTGTAACAGTTTTAATTGTTCCGTCCAACAATCTATGTACTTTAGCTTCAATTACACCAAGTCTTCCTGGGAACTTCAAGAATTTTCCAATTGGCTGGACTTTTTGCGGATACTGGATAGATTGACGGTGATGTTTAGACTTAAACTTAGGATACTTTGCTCTACCTTCAAAAAAGTTTTGATATGCACGGGACAAATTAAGACTTACAGATTGTAACACCTGTGAATAACATTCTCCCAGCCATTCAAACTCTTTTTTGAGCGATGGCAACATGGAGTTTAGACCAGATTGAGACAAACCTTTACCAGTCGCTTTGTAAGTTTCAATGCACTTATTCAGTCCATAGTTCCACCACCAACGCGCACAGCCAAAATGTTGTGCAAGTATTTGTTTTTGTTCATCCGTTGGGTATAAGCGTACTTTTACAGCTCGTCTTAACACTAGTCTTCACCTCCTTGATTGATTTCCTTACTATAATATCCTATTTGCAGTAAAGTTATTCCGGAAATATTTGGCTACTCCTCATACATCTTTTTCCTCTCTTACCAGGGCGTAAGAATTGGTCAAAGATGTAATCGTCGCAGCCCGCCTTATATCCCGCCACTGATTCGGAGTACCGAATGAGCGTGGGGGGACTTACGGCGAATTAGTTAACCAAAAAAACTTGGGATATTGAATCCAAAAGGATAAAGGAAGAAAAATAGGTTGAGCACCCTCAATAAATTGAGGGATTTACTTTATACTTTATCCTTAAATTGTTTTAAGCAGCGCTTTACCGTTGCAGTACCACTTTACCGATCGCCTGACCCGACTCAGCTCGTTGATGAGCCTGTGTCACTTCAGAGAAATGAAATATTTTAGAATCGAGTAACGGTCGTACTTTTCCCTCATATACTAGTTGAGCTAGTTGCGTTAGGATTTCTCCGTGACGCACCCGACCCATTCCGTACAGCAGTGGAATCAGCATATACACCAAATGCACGGTGAGTCCTTTAGCGTGGAGAAGCGTTAAGTCCTGCTGAGATAAAGAGACGAGCGAAACGACTGTGCCATTAAGCTTTGCCGCTTTGAAGGCATTTTGTAAATTATCGTTACCAACCGTGTCAAACACCACATCAAATCCCTGACCATCCGTGTGTTCTGCTACAAACTCTTCCACAGGTTGTGAGCGATAGTTGATGGTAAAGTCGGCTCCAAGCTTGCGGGCGATCGCGGCTTTCTCTTCATCGGACACCAGAGCATATACTGTTGCTCCTACCCATTTTGCTAATTGCACACCTATATGCCCCACTCCTCCGGTTGCGCCGTAAACCAAAACACTTTGCCCCGGTTGAACTTTAGCGCGATCGATGAGTCCTTCCCATGCTGTAATAGAGACGAGGGGAAGGGCTGCTGCTTCTGCCATTGTAAGGGACTTTGGTTTGCGAGCAACCAGGTTCATATCTGCCAGCATATACTCTGTTAATGCACCCCCCAATCCTTTCACTCCACCTGCACAAGCATAAACTTCATCTCCAGGCTGAAAAGCGGTAACGCCTTCGCCAACCTCTTCAACCACGCCAGCAACATCTCCATGCAAAACAGCAGGCAGATCGGGGGCAATATCTGCGACTGCGCCCTGTCGGATCTTACAATCCACTGGATTGACACTAGTTGCTGCTACCCGAATCAGCACGTGGTTTGGCAGAACTTGGGGTACAGGGATGTCTGCCGTTTCAAATACGCTGGGGCTACCAAACTGAGTTATAGTCTGCGCTTGCATAATCGTTACCTCATAAAACTGATATTTCATGAGTACCATTGAGGTATTGCTGCCCGAAAGGATTAACGGCAAAGTGTATTAGTTACTTTTTAGTAAACATGGCGCTCAATCTGGATTCTAACGAACCCCAACTCAACTACCTCCCCCAGCCTGCGCTCGAGCGCATATCGCAGATGAATCTCTTTGATACAAATTGTGCGGGTCATCAAATGCTCGAACACATTGCCAACAAGTGGACAGTGCTGATTGTGTATGCCCTGACACAAGGGAAGAAGCGCTATAGCGAACTCAAGCAGCAAATTGTTGGTGTATCGCCCAAGATGCTTATTCAAAATCTTCGCAATCTGGAGCGGTGTGGATTAATTGAGCGAGAAATTTATCCTACGGTTCCTCCAAGAGTAGACTATTCCCTTACACCGTTGGGAAAATCGTTAGTCGAGCCATTAGCAGTCCTGGGGGAGTGGGCATACCATCATATCCCAGATGTGAAAGCTGCAATGGAACAATATGACAACAGTCCAAAAGATGACTACTGGGAACCTAAGTAACCATTTGGGCGTGCAGATGGCATGGGACAATTACCCGAGCGTATTTCCATATCTGAGGCGATCGGGCAATTCGATGATTGGCTGACAGTGTTACGCGATCGCAACTAAATATCGCTTGTCAACTCACCCGCAACTAAGTAATTCTACCAGGCTTTATGACTTATTCTTTATGCTTTCTTCATTAAATCAATTAATTTCTTTATGCGAAATTTAAACATGAGGGTGTAATATAGACATTGCGACAAACTATTAGGTTCCCTGCTGCGAAAAATGCTCACAGCAGGGATATCATCCTGAAATAAAGATTGCTTCTGAGAAAATAATTTGTTATAAATACCTCTAAGTACGTAAGTGCGAGGTTCGGGTTTTTCATGGTGTGAGGAGAGCCTAATAGTTTGTCGCGAAACTACTGGTTTATCTTGCATTCGTGAGCCTGATTCCGAAAAAAGCCATTCTTTACAAGAGGTAAACCAGATGTTACAAGGATTTCCTATTAGCTTTGGTGGGACAGAGATAGCTGTACCAACAAGTTTATGCAGCATTGCTGAAACGCAGTTATGGGAGACTGGAGGGGTTGCAATTACAACTCTTCTGGTTTTAGTGCTGTTGTTTCGCTCGTTAACTGCTTTTGTAAAAGTCTTGAAGTCCTAGGCACTTCTGGAATTTCTTAACCCAAGTTGTAGAGGAAAAACCTCTACAACTGACTGCTAAATTGGAATCCAATTCCTACAAGGATACCTGTAGTCCTTAACTAGAAAGCAAGTGGGTATACCATTGAACTTTTTAATCCCTACCTGGCTTTAATATAGTGCTTAAAGTTACCCAGCAATCTTCCATAAGAGTGTCTCGCATTCTTTTTTCATCCTTAAAAGTCGATGGTAAAAGCCGTCCTTCATACACCAAATTAACCTCGCTCTCCCTAAATGGCCAAGGAGATACTGTAATTTGATGGTGATTGTTTTTGTTTTCTACCAGGGTTAATTGAAGCGCGTTCGTGCTATCAAGCGCTGGTACTTGAGTGACTTCTTGTTTACCAGTAAATCCCTGACACAAAAGAATTGAAAGCGCATCCCACGTTGCAACTAGCTTTTGATTGCGTTCGATCGCCTCTCGTGTTGCGTATTTTGTGTAGTATTCATCATGATTCAAGATAGCAATAAGCTTTTCTTGAAATTCATATTCGCCTTTTAAAAAATCCCGCACAATTTGAATTGAATTGGCGGAATTTTGCCAGCTTGTAAACCTTTCATACAGACCCGTACCGTGCATTGAAACAAGTAATGCTGCATACCTTCCCATTGGTAGCGCAAGCTTTTTGGCACTTGACCAAATATTGATATGTTCTTGTGTTGTTAGTTCGGTAAAGTTATGGGGATAGCCAGTTTCTTGGTTTAAGGTTGGCGATTGTTCCCACTCAAGCCAGCCGATATCGTGAATTTCTGCGGCGAGACAAACTTCAACTCTTGGAGCCAATGTACCGAATTTTTCATTACCCCAAGCGCACGCTAGTTGACCCGCAAGCCAAGCGTGATGGGGTTGGGTAATGCAAATGAGCCCTTGTTCTGTGAAACGGTGCAGCATAAGTTAAAAGTTGGACACATTCTTAGTTGGATGCGATCGCAGAGCTTTATTTTCAGTACATCGCCGATGAGGCTTGTCAAGCCAGCGTTGAATAAATGAGAATTTTTTGGTGCAATTCTTATCAACTTGGGGGAAGATAAAGAGTACTGTAGCACATGGTGAAGACTGCATATGGTAACACCAAAGCAGGTTATTAGTACTTGGGTCGATGCCTTGAACACCCACGATGCAGATGCAGCCGCAGCACTTTATCACGAAGACGCCGTGAACATTCAGGTTGCCATTGGAACTCCTCTTGAAGGAAAAAGCGCGATTTATAATGATTTTGTCAACTTTTTTCGTTCAACGCCAGACACCTACACTCACATCGAAAACTTATTTGAGGATGGAGAGTGGGCGATTCTAGAGTGGTCTGGTGGTGGAACGTTTGTTGGGAATGAGCACGACGCAAACTCTGTGGGGAAAAAGTACACTTTAAAAGGTTGCGGTTTCTTCCATGTCGTAGATGGAAAAATCCGCTTTCAACGTGGTTATTGGGACAAGCTTACTTGGTTTAGGCAAGTCGGGTTAGCAATTGACTAATATGCGCTCTCAAAGATATACAGATAACTGTTAATGTACCCGAGCGGAAGATTGGGAAGCAATCGCCCCTTGCGTTAAATATTGTAGCCAAGTGCATCAAGACCCACAGTTCTTGACGCGATAACACCCATAAGCACAACAAAACCTAGCGTTCTCCGAAAATAATTAACACCTTGAAATAATTCCAGCCATGCCCAAGTAAATAAAGAGCCAAAAGCCACCAAGTCTAATCCTATATTAATCCCGCCTGTTGGAAAAATTAGTTTAAGCAAGCTAGCTGATATCCAAACAATAAGTGGTAGGTTTGGCATCTGAGCTATAACAATTTCACCATTACTGTCGCGGAAAAATTTATCAAAAAATGTATTGTTCATGACTTTAAATTTCAACAGGTACCAACAGTTATTAACTACAAAAAATACAATTCTTATTAAAATATTTAGGGCTCTCTCTTACAACCATCATTATGGTGAGATAAGAAGCGGTAAAGTGTACTCCTTACGGCTTAGGCAATTGTTGGCAGTTTCGAGTCATTGGTTCTAATAGAGTGGTGTTTGGGAAACGCTATACTACACTGCTAAAGCTGCGGAGAGTGCAGGGCGGGAGTGGATTACTAGGGGGAGTTAAAGCCACGCAAGTGGATTGCTAATTTTTGTATTAGGAAGTTGGTTAATCCAGTCTTCAACTATTTGGGTGACTTACGTTCCTCCCCAATTCATATCATGCCAATATCATCCGTCTACATGGGATACTGCTCGGACGTTCTCGGCTCAATTTGCGCTCCGAGTTGAAGAACGCGTCCGAGATCGTCAGCATTTCGCCAAGTTTCAATTATTTTAGAGTCAGCAATCCTGTGAATGAAAGTAGCGGCGAACGTCTGCCTTTGACCGCGACCTGGTATCCCAAGAAAACTCTCCTGAACGCATGTGTTTGTCGCACGTACAACAACTTTATCACCTTCAGCAATTACATCTTCTATCGTCCATTTTTGATCGATAGGACCAATTAAACGAAAAAGCTCGCGGACTCCGTCCGGTCCTGGGGGAAGCCCTAGCGGACCACCGTGCATCTTCCAGGTAGAAGCGGTCATCTCGCAGATCTCTTCGCTCAATTGCTCGCTAATGAGTTCAAACCACCGTCGAGCAATTATTTTGTTTTTTTCTGTAGAAGACATGGCAAATCTCTCCTTTAATAGAATTTATAGATTGATTGACTAACTGATTAAGTGCTGTTTTTGCTTGCCAAGTAAGATACCGTACTATATGACTCAATTTGGTACAAAACCTAGAATTTCAGACAGAAATTTCTGCAATCGCAGTGACTTCATCTTAAGCTTCTCTTTTGAAAACCACAGTTAGAAAAAGTCTTTAGTAGCCAAACCATTTGCAGCTAAGGATATCTTTAAATAGTCAGATTTTGTCAGAAAAAGTAGCTTCTTGTTGAAGATACAATTATCAAGCATCCATTAGAACAAGCCGTGTTATCGAGGTGTACGGAGAAAAAATATATTACACGGCTGAAGCTGCCCAAAAAGCGGGGAGTGGATTACCAGGGGGATTTGAGGAAGAGCGATCGCACTTTGACAACAATTTGTTGGGTTTGCCCAACGTACAAAAATTCGAGAGCCCTTAAGGACGCCCGCCTTAACCCATTCGCAAGGAGCGCGTGGTTAGGCCTTTGGGGTGGACGATGGAGGTGGACAGACTTCCATAGCTTGAATCAAGCCGTGTTCAAAGGTGAATCTATGGCCTACGTGTTCATCGGCAAGAACTGCTCCAGCCAAGTCACGCACGACCTGATGCACCGAGACCAAAATGCGCCCGTCCTCCTCCAAGTAAAAGGTTTGCGGCTCGACGTGCCCATCGATCTCGCTCCATTGCTCCGTCCAGTAAGCGCGAACTTTTTCAGGTCCACGGACAAAACCGCCTTTGAACGCTCTCGGCCAAACCACATCCGGAGTCATGAGGGCAAGGGCAGCGTCAATGTCTCGCCTGTTAAAGGCTACGTATGCCGCACGGAGCAGTTCGATTTCTGGTGCTCTTCGATCTAACATAGATTGGTGTGGTGAAGGAGATGCAGCAGGGACTAATAATGTATTGTACAGAGTTTATCAGTGGTTCGAGTTCTCAATATGCGATCGGTGGTAGTAGAATTTCTGGAATTAATGGTTTGGGAATCGATCGTTTGCAATGGGTTTCAGGATAAAGGTCACGGCTTTACTGCTCTGACAGCAAGGCAAAAATCGGGGATTGCAGAACCAACTATCAGTACTGCTTAGGAGCAGGCAGTTTACAGCAGGCTATGTATTGTTATCTGTGGTAGCATGACTGGAGAGTTAGCGGTGTAGTTGCTTATAAATTAGTTGGAAAAAAGTGGCTATTGTTGAAGGCACTCGCCTTTGTTCTCAAAATTAATCGTCTGTTAGTTAGTAATTAATTAGGTGCGACTTCTGACAAGGACGCTTTTCACAATAATTCTTAAAGAAAATAATTATTGGTATCCACAAAGTATGAGTAAACAAATTGAGAAAATTAAAACTCCCAAACTTATCCAACAGATTGAATCAACCCTAAAACCATTGGAGTTCTTGGAGCGTTGTGCCAAAAATTACGGAGACCTTTTTTTCACCAATCCCTTTGGGAATTTAGAAACCTTAGTTGTCAGTCATCCTCAAGATCTTCAAGAATTATTTAATCCCATAAATAAAATTCTTGCGGCTCCGGCTGCTGCCAATGAAATCTTCAAACCTCAAGTTGGAGAAAACTCATTAATTGTACAAGAGGGGGAACGCCATCAAAAACAGCGAAAGTTAATGATGCCACCCTTTCATGGGGAACGAATGGTCAATTACGGGCAGCAAATTTGTGAAATCACTCAACAAGTGATACAACACCTCAAACCAGGACAAACTTTTATTGCTCGTCATATAAGTGAAGACATCACAATAAAAATTATCTTAAAAATAGTCTTTGGTATTGATGAGGGATTGCGGTTTGAAAAACTGGAAGATTTAATGACAACTTGGTTGGATTTAACTAATTCACCACTCAGCGCCAGTGTTTTATTATTTCCACCTCTAAGAAAAGATTTGGGTTCTTGGAGTCCTTGGGGGAGATATCTGCGCTTGCGGCAACAGATTGATGAGTTACTCATGACGCAAATACAGGAGCGTCGCCAAGCACAAGTCACACATTTTGATATTTTGAGTTTGCTAATTGAAGCAAAATATGAAAATGGAGAAGGCATGAGTGATGCCGAATTAAGAGATAACCTTTTGACTTTACTCGTTGCGGGTCACGAAACCACGGCTACTGCTATCGCTTGGGCTTTGTACTGGATTCATCAACAACCAGAAGTCTATAAGAAACTCTTGCATGAGTTGCGAAGTTTAAATACTCCCGACGCGATCGCAATGGCTCAACTTCCTTACCTGACAGCAGTTTGTCAAGAAACTTTACGGATTTACCCTGTAGTTCCTTCCACTTTTCCTAGAATGACTTTACGCTCTGTCAATTTAAGGGGGTATCAAGTTGCCTCTGGGACGTATGTAATACCTTCTATTTACTTAACTCATCATCGAGCAGATCTGTATCCTCAACCTGACAAATTTCAACCAGAAAGGTTTATTAATCGGAAGTACTCACCTTATGAATTTTGGCCTTTTGGAGGTGGTTCTCGTCAATGCTTAGGTCAAGTATTTGCTTTGTTTGAAATGAAATTAATTTTAGCAACTATTCTTTTAAATTGTCAGTTGAAATTAGAGGAGAAGGCTCCTGTTAAGCCAGCACGTCGGGGTTTTTTAATAGGCCCTCAAGGTGGTGTAAAAATGAGCCTTACAAAAGCCTTAGAGATGCATGATAAAATCTGCCATCATTGAAGGGAATTATCGCTATTTACTCAGGCGTGAATGGGATATCAATGCAGGGCAAACAACTTTTGTCATGCTTAACCCAAGCACCGCCGATGCTGTTCGAGACGATCGCACGCTCTGCAGGTGTATTCATTTTGCTCGGTTCTGGGGTTATGGTTCTGTTGAAGTCGTCAATTTGTTTGCTTATCGTGCAACAAAACCTCGCGATTTATTTAAGGTAGCTGACCCGATTGGTTCAAAAAATAACTCTTACCTTCAATCGGCAACGGAGCGTGCTGCATTAGTGATTGTTGCCTGGGGTGTACATGGCAGTTTTCTCAATCGAGATCGAGCAGTCCTTTCTTTAATTTCCGCTCATCAACCTCTCCACTGCTTGGGTCAAACCAAAGCTGGGTATCCGCGTCATCCACTTTATGTAAAAAACAGTGTATGTCCCATGCAATTGTCGTTATGACTGAAATGTTTGAAATATCGGAATAGTTTATTCATTTTATTTACATGATTTTGGTAAAGCAATAGATAATTTTACTAAAACTATTCAACTTGGTTACAAACCTGGAAAAGCTCATTTTTATCGAGGTCTTGCTTACTTAGAATCTGAACTTCTTCAAGAAGCTATCAATGATTTTTCTGAAGCTATTTATCTTAAGTCAGATAGTGAAGAACTGTACATGATGAGAGGAGAAGCTTTCTTTCAACAAGAGAAATATCAAGAAGCTATTGAAGATTTGTCTAAGGTCATTCTTCTTAATCCAAAATGGCGTTTTGCGCCTGAGGTCCATAATTTATTAGGGATTGCCCATGCTGAGCTTGGAAATTCCCTGCAAGCTATGCAACAGTTCTCTCAGGTTATCGATATCGAGCCTGATTCTTCTGGTACTTACTACAACCGAGGATTAGTATTTCTGAAATCCAAAGACCTTGAGAAAGCTGTTAAAGATTTTACCCTAGCTATTCGTTGTCAACCAAAAGAAGAAAAATTTTACATAACTCGTGGTGTTGCTTACCTAAACTTAAAAAGTTTTGAAGAAGCTATTAAAGATTTCTCCAAAGCCATTGAAATTAGCTCGGAACGAGATTCCGAACCCTACTTTTATCGAGCTTGTGCTTATAGAGAACTTGATGAATGCCAAAAAGCTATCCAAGATTTTTCGGCTGTTATTCAGATGAACCCCAATGATGATGCAGCATACTTTGGTCTGGGACTGGTTTTCTATAAGCAAAAAAATTACGAAGACGCTATTAAAAACTTCACCCAAGCTATCCAGATTAATCCTGATTCTGCTCAGGCATATCACTATCGAAGTCTCGCTTACAAACAACTTGGTGAGCTTACACAAGCGTTTGAAGATATGGAGAAAGCTTCCTCCATCAGCTTAAATCCAGAAGATTTGGAGTTTAAAATAGTGGTAAGCTAACTCAGCTTTTTCAAACGAATGCTCCCATGCAATATAGGTAACAGCCGAGATCCGTGCCAGTGCGATTCGTATTGGGCTGCGCGACCTGAAAAGGTCGTTTAGTACGGGAAGCCTACTTCCCTAGCGGATTCATACCCGCTACCCCGGCGTAAAAGGCTCATAAGAGTCCGGTCACGCCTCAAGTAAGTAATGAACGAGGTGGAATGCAGACCACGAAAGTAACCGAAGCTGCCAGCCCTAAGGCGGTCAGGGGCAAAGGGGAATCCTTTAAAGGTGAACGCGAGTGAACTATTAGATAAACTGCGTTATACGAAAAGGAGCTAAATCGGGCTGATAAGCTCTGACCAAAAGGTAAATGGATCGGATTTATAGCTTGTCCATCTATAAATCGTATGAACATAACTTCCATCGCAGAATAGATAGCACCTAAAAGAGGATAGAAAACTAAACGGTACAACAGGGTAAGCCCTACAGAGTCTAAGAGAGGTCGATTACTCTTAGTAGGTCTGAGGTAACAAAGACGGAACTCTCTGGAGGGTAAAGGATGGAAGAAAAAGCGAATGCTGGTTTGTAGCAAACCAGATAGGGGCTGAAACATCACTCCTGACCGAAAGGAAAAGCAGACTTCTTCTGGGTCTTATACGAAGGAAACTAAACAAAGGAATCTAATCTAAGGACAAGTTAGATGATGTCAGAACTGACTTCAAACGGACTGAAGAAACAGCTAGTAAACTGGAACCATATTAATTGGAAAAAAGTTAATAAAGCTGTCAGAAACCTACGGCAAAGAATCTTTCGTGCGAGTCAGCTTGGGGACTTCCGTAAGCTGAGAAACTTACAGAAGTTGATGCAAAGAAGCTACGCCAACTTACTATTATCTGTTCGACGCATCACCCAGACAAATCTTGGAAAAGCAACGGCAGGAATTGACAAGGAAATCGTCAACACCCCAGAGCAACGGGTGATTCTGGTAAACAATTGGCAAGGGGGAAACCTTAAACCAACACGAAGGGTAGAAATACCTAAGCCTAACGGCAAGTTTCGACCGCTCGGCATCCCGACCGTGCGCGACAGAATCGAACAGGCAATGGTTTTGAACGCACTCGAACCCGAATGGGAAGCCGTATTTGAACAAAACAGTTATGGCTTCCGACCGGGAAGAAGCTGTCAAGACGCAATAGAACAAAGCTTCAACTTGCTTTCAAGATGGCACAATTGGGTTCTAGAAGCTGACATCAAGGGATTCTTCGACAACATTGCCCATGAGTCCATTCTGAACATGGTGAGCAACTTCCCAAAACGGGAACTCATCAAAGGATGGTTAAAAGCGGGTTTTGTGTTCCAAGGACATCTTCACCTCACAGAACAAGGCACACCACAGGGAGGAGTCATCTCACCCTTACTTGCCAATATTGGGCTGCATGGCTTAGAAACCTATATAAAAGCCACCAACCCAAAATTTGGCGTGGTGCGATATGCCGACGATTTCATCGTCACGGCAAAAGACAAGGAAAGTCTCGAAACTGCCCAAAACCTGATTCAAGCATGGATGTCGAAGAGAGGTCTTGAATTGAGCGCTGAGAAGACGGTAATCACGTCAATGGAAGAGGGCTTCGATTTCCTGGGGTTCAACTCCCGGCACTACGATGGAAAACTCCTGATTAAGCCGTCAAAAAAGAAGGTGTTAACCTTCTGCAAGCGGATTGGTAAGGAAATCAAAAACCTGAATGGTGTAGAACAGGAAGTTCTTATTTACAAGCTTAATCCAATTCTCAGAGGTTTTGCTAACTATTACAAAGCGGTAGTCAGCAAGGAAACTTTTGGCTATATCTCACACCGAGTATGGCAATACCTTTGGCGTTGGGCAAAGCGTAGACACCCCAATAAAAACTCAAAATGGGTACGCTGGCGTTACTTTAAGACCATTAAAGGTAACAAGTGGGTATTTGCTTGTACAACAAGTGACCGACAAGGTAAGGATAAAGAACTTGTCCTATATCAAATCGCGTATACGCCTATCGAACGCCACATAAAAGTCAAAGGCGACGCTAGTCCCGATGACCCCTCCTTAAAAGAGTACTGGAGAAAACGCCACCAAAAATTTGGGAAATCTCGCTTTGAGAAGGGTTCCAAATTATATAAGATAGCAGAAAACCAAAACTGGATTTGTCCAGAATGTGGCGAACCATTATTCAATGGAGAGGAAATCGAAACCCATCACATAGTACCTGTTGCAGAAGGTGGAACAGACGACGTGGGAAACCTCCAGCACCTGCACAAAGCGTGCCATAAACAGGTACACAAAACCCCAGTGAAAACTCGTTTGAAGTAAGGCTTGAGCCGTATGAGTGCGAAAGTCTCATGTACGGTTCTTAGGGGAGGGGAGAGCGGTAACGCTCAAACCTTACCCGACAGATTACCTGGTGCGATGGTAATTGCCAGTTGTTCGTATTCTCTTTTATTAAAAAACTTTACAATTGGTTGGATAGCGATACGGCTTAAGCCGTTACTTGCTTTAGCGGGTATCGCGGATAACGTGAATTAGAGATTGTCAAGCGTGAAAGTTTTGAGGATTTTTGAGGAGAAAATGATTGTTCACTTTTACTAAATCACTTGTGCAGCAAATTGGTAAATGTTCACAAAAGATAGATTTTAAGAATTAAATGGAATGATTTAGGAATGTTATCTTTAGCACTTAAGACCAACAACTCCGTTGATGTACCCTTTCATAAAGATAGTATTCATGAGAAGATAGTAAAGTATCCAGTTCTTAACTTTAAATGAATATGAGCATCGCCGACTTGTTATCGACCTTGAAAAAGCTGTCTCGTGCAGACAAACTGAAAGTGATGCAGTTTTTAGTGCAAGAAATGGCTACTGAAGAAGAAATATTATCGCTGCAACCAGGTGAAACTTATCATGTATGGTCGCCATACAACTCTCATGAGGCTGCTCAAAAATTAGCAACACTGCTAGAGTCAGACAAACAAACAAGCGATGCTTAATTCCCAAAGGTTCCCCTTTGTTGAAGGTCGTGATATGTTTGGGGACGCCGATTTCGTCCCACAATTACCTTTGATACTAGGTTATCGAAATTCAACCGTAGAAGTATCAGCTTTGCTAGACACAGGAGCTAGCGTCAATGTTTTACCATATAACCTTGGTATTCAGTTAGGAGCCGTTTGGGAAGAGTTAACAACCACAGTACAACTAGCCGGAAATTTAGCACCCGTCGAAGCAAGGGGGTTGCTTTTGTTAGCTAGAGTTGGGACTTTTGCACCAGTCAGATTGGTGTTTGCATGGAGCCGAACGGATGATGTACCGTTATTACTAGGGCGCATGAATTTTTTCTTGGAATTTGATGTCTGCTTTTATCGCTCCCAAATGATATTTGAATTGCGTCCAAAAACGGCAGTATAGCCTTTATGCTTAATGGCTTATCGCCTCTCTGTGATTGACTCCCAAGGTCGTGCAATTGGCACCAGGGCAGACATCCTCAACCGCGCTAACCTTGGTATGGAAGTGATGCACGAGTGCAACGCTCACAACTTCCCTCTCGGCTTAGCTTCTGCTGAAGTAGCTCCTGTTGCGCTCGGCGCTCCTGCTATCAACAACTTTTTGTTCGGTACTCATAGTAAAACTCCTTTGGAAATCATATAGTAATATTGCTCTTTAGGCTACGGTCGAAGCTGTTACAGAGTGGTCGTGGTCGGTGCTGGTAGCGACTGGCAATCATGCTTCAATTTCCCGTGCCATTTTTGCCGCATTGCTCCGATACATGGCGATCGTGTCCTGACCGACGGGCAAATGCACCGGCGGATGTTCTGTATTGGCGAGTTGAATCATCACAGAGGCAAACTTTTTCGGATCTCCGGGTTGATGCCCGTGTAGCGCCGAGGCTCCGGTAATAAACCATACTTTCTGCGTTTTCATCTTGTGTCCTTGTTTTAGGTGTTGTGTAAATTGTTGGCTTTAGCTCTTTCGGTGAGTGCATGACTGCGGCACTGATGGCGAGTCGCTTCATGAGCGAAAAATCTGTTACTTTTGGCTATTTTTGATCCTTAAGCGATTGATATCAGGTCCGGCTAAATGCCCATAATCAAACTTTCTCCCTTGTCCCCGTGTCTCCGGGTCTGTGCAACTATGGGTATGCAACTGGACATGATGTCATGTCCCGTTACCGTCCGGGAAGCCGCACCTTCACCTCTTGGAGCACCCAACCGTTGCCGTCTGGATCGCTGAATGAGGCATAGGAGGCATAGTCGCGACGTTTCGGATCGGGACCACTTAAGCGTCCTTCAGTTCCGGCATGGTGGAATATCCCTCCGATGTCGTGGAACACCTCACTCACCTCGACACCCCGATCCACCAATTCGGCACGGGCTGCGGAGATGTCGTAAACTATGAGGTACAAACCTTGAACTGAACCGGGCGCGGCGAAGGTAATTCCTTTACCGAAGATGATTGAGGCTTCCGAACCGCTCGGGGTCAACTGCACCACCCGGAAGTCCTCACTGGTGACAAAGTCAGCATCGAGTCGCCATCCTAACGTTTCATAGAAGTGCTTGGAGCGATCCACATCAGCAACGGGCAATACTATAACTTCGAGTTTCATGTTTTGAGTGTTTACTTGATTGCTGTTCATCTTGTTCTCCTTGAAATTGGTGAAAAGTGTTGCTCACCTCGATTAACTTCATTCTTCCGCGAGCACTCAATTTAGACCACTCAAGTTCTTTGAGTTAAAATGCGATTTAATTGTTATTTACTTGAGGAACGCCACCACTCGTGTGCCAGTGGGACAGTGGCGATTGGGATCTCGCTTTACTGTGCCTTCTACAATTTTTGTACGCTCGCGGAAGAAATACGGTGAACTATGCCGCGTCGGTTCAAAAATTTTTTGGCCAAATCTGGAATGGTGGAATTTGATGTTGTAGTTCCTAATAGATAAACAAAACCTCGGTCAACTGAAGGTAGGTAAATACCAGCAAAGACAGAGAAACTTCAATTGATTTATATTTAAATGAACTTTTTATACTAATCCAGACCGCACTGCTTAAAAAGTGGTGCGGTCTTATAATTTATGGCATGGATGTTGCAGAGTGCGATCTGTGCGCTCGTACAGTAAGTAGCGCGGCGATCGCACTCGAAGAAGCGGAAGACAGGGGCGCAATATGCACTCTTTCCAGACAAACAGCACGGCTCTAAGGAATTTTTCTTTCAAGCTTCTTCTAAAATCCTCTTGATACGCCGTTTTTAGTTCAGCTGTTGTAATGTCCCAGTCCGGTCGGCATTTCCTGAGAAGCGCACGCAGGTCCTGGCGCAGCTCTTCGAGAGTGGGTCGCCCGAAGAACCAGTAGCCCATGTAGATCTTATAAATGACCAGACCCGGTTCGAGGACAATCGTGTAGGGGATCGTGGGATTGTGGAGAGGATCGCTGTATTCAGCAATATCGAGGTCTTTTTGGATTTTGCGTCCCGCGTCGGAGAGGAAGGGCCAGTGGGCTCCAACGCCACTGCGATATTCATTTGTCTCGGTGATGTTGTCGTTTCTGACACCCCAGGCAGGTATCATTAACTGAGCAGCATTGCAACCTTTTTTATCAGCTTTAAGTTGTAAGTACTTGACGAGTAAACTCTTCCCTATCAGTAAAGTGTTCAAAAATACGATCCATCTTAGTCAGTTCAAACAACATTCTGACTTGATCGTTCATGGAGCATATATAAAATTTGGCGTTACCACTTCGGACAACTTTCATAACTGATATTAAAGCACCTAAACCCGAGCTATCTATAAAGCTCACATTTGATAGATCGAGCAATACAATATCAGTTTTATCAGTCATAATATCTTGGACTTCACGGCGTAGTTCATTACTGCTACTACGGTTTAAAATACCGTAAGGTTGAAGGACTTTAACAATAGAATTCATACTCTTATTACTCATTTATGTTTTGTGTAGCAAGATTCATTTTTGAATCACTAAAATTTGAGATTATATTTTGGCATTATTTTAGTAAATTCTGCAATATTTATCAGTTATGTTTCTGATTTTGGTTGCCAGAAAGATGCACGTATAACAGACCATAAAAGTGATAAATTATAAACAGCCCAAACACTATTTAGTAGATAAAGCCAAGGATGATTGAGATGACCTGTAGCAAAGCGAGCAAGACACCAAAATATTCCTAGTATAGTGAGAGAAAAGATAATCAATTGAGGTAAAACAAGACTTAAATAAATTCCTGATTGTCTTTGTTTTGGCGTGACTTGGAATTTAATAGGTCTTCCTGAAAATACACTCCATACAGCTTGAATCAATAGAGGAAACAGTGCTATTGCGTACTGTTCTGAACGCCAGACTTCACTAGCTGAAATACCCCAAGTAGCAGCCAATAATGTTAAACGATTGACAACAAAAGCAGGAAAAAAGTGAAGGGAGAAATCAATACCATAAGTTTTAACTGGAACAACTTCTGTGAAGAAATAAATAATTGGGCAAGAAATAAAAACAAGAGTAGCAAAACCAGAAAAGTAGCTGTACATAGTTTTAAAATAGTGTAACCGTTGCCAAAATGTTAGTCCTGGTTTTGTAAGTGGGTTTTCTCTCAAAAGTACTTGAATAGTACCTTGAGCCCAACGTAGACGTTGTTTTAGCGTAGAACTTAAATCATCTGGTGCCAAACCTTCTGCCAATAGTTCATTATGATAAACTGATTTCCAACCAGCCGCATGAAGGCGCATGGCGGTATTCATATCTTCTGTAATACTGTTACTAGATAAACCTCCAACTAATTCAAATTCATTTAAACGTTTTTCATCTTTGGCAAACTCATCAGCAAAATTTTGGAGCCCAACACTAATCAGTGCTTCACGCCTCAATACTGCATTTGTTCCTGTGTAAAAAGCAGAATTCATACCATCTTTACCTTGTTGGATTGGTCCATAAAATAAATTGGCTTGATGTCCAAATGGATCGCCTGGAGGAAGGTTATAAAAATCTTGGCGAGTCTGCACAAAAGCAATTCGATTTTGTTCGTATTTTCCTGTAAAAACATTGTAGGTATAAAAATATGGCAAAACCCGTTTTAGAAATTGAGGTTTAGGAATATGGTCAGCATCAAGGGTCAAAATAAATTCGCCTGTAGTTTCTCCAGAAAAAATGGCGTAATTTAAGTTTCCGGCTTTAGCATGATGAGGTACTCCTTCTGGTTTAGGGCGAGCAATGTAGCGAAAACGAGTAAGTTCAACTAACTCCAATTCTTTTTGATGAATGTTTTGTTCTAGGATTTGATGTTCGGTGATGAGATGTTCGTTTAAGGTTTTTGTGCGATCGCTCGAATTTAACCATAGAATAAACTGTCGCAGATTCTCTAAAAACGTAGTGGTTGTTCGATCGGCACTTTGAGCCTGTTCTGCTGATAAATCTTGTAGCCAATGTTCAGCTGCTTGAACATTGGGTGTAAGGTCTTCGAGTTGTTTAAGACGATTTAACAAACAAGAGAGTTCTGTATCAATCCGTTCCGCCTCCTGCTGTAAGAGTGGCGATTGCAAATCCTCTAAGCAGAGCCTTTCCGCCATAGCCCGCATCGCTGGTGAGTTTCCATCATCCAGTACGTAAACCCGTAGTTTTGTTGGTAGGTAATCTATTGCTAAAGCCGCCTTAGCTGTCTTTTCAACAATTTCCGGAGGCTCGTTGTAACACGTTATGAATACATCTACATTTGGCAAATGAGAAGTGGGGATGAGTGGTTTCATGCGCTCAAGAGACTTAACCTCTCGAACTATAGGACGCCACAGCCCAATCACAAACATCACTCCACCGAAATAGCTATAAATTTCTGCTAACAACAAAGGAACAGAAAGCCACAGCGCATCAAAGTTAATGGAATGGGTGATGCGCCATTGCAAATACCAAGCACCTAAAATGAGATTAATTTCTGCTAAATAACGAAATAGCAGGGTTCTTTTTCTCAACTTTGAGCGGCTGTTTCCAGAGAAGGAGAATGAATTGTCAAAAGAAGAAACTGAAGCCATTATTGCACCTGAAATAAAATTAAAAAACTAGAGGACGTTCGCCTCTTGCTTGGTAGAGCAAACTTTCTAGAACAACCGCATTTGTATTAACATTAACAGAGGCATTCACCCCAAGAGTTTTATTTTCGTATTGTCCCGAAAAGTAGCCACGTTTTTTGTCGGTTAAATTCTGAACAAAATCTCGTAATATTTTTGTGTAGGGGTCTTTTGGCATTAAAGCAAACCAAGAAAAGGCGGCTTTAGTGCTAAGAAACCGCAATTGAGAATAAACTTTACCCCTAGTGTTTGCAACATTCCAAGCTTGGTCGTTAGCGTAAACACTGTAATAGAGAAAGTAGGGTGGACGATCTAAAGAATCTTCATTAACAGCCGTTAAGATCCCAGTACGTTTAAACCTTTGTACTTGCACTTGCAAGAGATTCCGGACTTGAGGCTGAATAGTATCTGACCAGCCCAATTCTAACCCCCAAAGTAAATAAGGGTCATTTGTCAAGTAGTTTGTAGCCCCAGAATTTTTAAAATTGCGTTGGTCTACTTGTAAGGAAATTCCATCTATTTCAACCGTCTTAACTGGTGGATTGTAGATAGCATTTGGGGCGTTAATATTCCATAGCTTTAAACTCAAAGCAGCATATTGTTCATAACCAAAGCGTCCTTCTTGCACCTCCAAAATTTGTTCGCCTGTTCCTGTAATGGCACCATTTAACCAACCATCCTTGACAAGTTTAAACAGATTCCAACTAGCAACAATTCGGTTTATGCGATCGCGATATTCAGGGTAATGAGTCCGTAAAACGTGCAATCCCAACAAAAATCTTGCCATATCCAACACTGACCAACCACTTCTACCCTTAGGGTCTGGTTTGTCATTAAGTTGACGCATTTGAGCAGTATGGGTACTGTACGCTTTATTAGGCAACCCAGTTGTAGGAAGTGGTAAATTTTCTAATGTCCGCAGCAAAGTATTGACGCGCTGTTGAAACACGTCTTGCGGCACTAACCCCAACTGTCTAGCCGCATGAATTCCCAAGATAGCGCTACCTTGATCCCACCAAGTCGTCCAGGGTAAGTTGTCCACAGAATTCACCAAACCCGTTTGAGGATTCCAATTTCTCTCAAAATACTTCCAAGCTTGTCGGGCAGCTTCAATATCAGCTGCATGAGTAAGTTTTAGAGGTAACTTTTTTTGAGAAGACAACGGAATAGGTTCAGCAACCGATGGTTGCGATCTTAGGGGTGTAGGGGTGTAGGGGTGTAGGGGTGTAAGGGGTTCAGAAACCGCTGGTTGTGGTCGTGTTGGTGGAATTAGGGGTGTAGGGGGTTCAGAAGACGATGATGAGTTAGAGCCAGGGTTAAAATTATCAGGAGCAGCAATAATAAACTTCTTCTCCTTCACAACATCACTCATCTTCTTCTCTTCTTCTTTTGTGTCTTTAGCGCCTTGCCTGCGGTACCCTACGGAAGTGTGGTTCCTGAAATCAAGCATTTTGGAGTCAGAACGAGCGTAAAAAGAGGGGATAGTAGAGTGAGATCCGATCGCAGCATCTTGCCCCACTCCTGTTGTTACATACAGCGTTGATTGCAGAATCACATTGATTACCCCTACCATGAGCACTTGTATAATCCCCCTGTCCTACAAACTCAGTATTCCCAAGATAAAGGTCTAAATATCAATCTAAACTCAGGTTTGTTTGTAGAGAACTACGAACCTAAACCAACTTCTGAAACCCAATAACTTTCAGAACCATTAGAAATCCATTTCGCTTTTTGCGTAGCGCTACTTGGTAAACCCCGACCAGAATTTCCCTTAACAACAGCTTGCCACCAAGGAGAGTTTATAGATGTCAAAGGACGGATAAGAGGCTGTCGATTTGTAACTGCATATAGTAAAGATTCGAGAACCATACTATTGGTACTACCCGTAAAACCAACAGCTGTTTTACCTGTGGCTTCATAAAAGCCTTCATAAAAACCTGTAAGGGGGTTATATAAGTCAGTGACTCCTCGCAATAATTCTTGAGCATAACTATCTTGTGGGAATAACGCGTAGTAAGCAAAAGCCAGAGCTGTACTTACCACTCGTCCCTTTGCAACAGGTTGACCGTCATCCCCCAAAGCTACCCAAGCATTTCCCTTCCCAACAATGGTGCTGTGAACAGTGTAGGGCTTACGGTCAATGAGAGTGGTACCTGCTGCGGTAAGGGTGTTAGTGCGACGGTAGCGTTCGGCTTGAGCTTTGAGAATTGGCTGCAAGAGTGCTTGCATTTGCGGATCTATACCAAACTCTAAACCATAAAGTAAGAACGGATTGCTCACAGTATATTGGTTTGCGTTGGAATTTGTATTCGATCGCTTGCGCTGAATAGGCACTTTTACTCCTTCCACCAAAGCGGTTTGATATTCACCCCCAACAGCAGACTGACCTACATTAAAGCCCCATAATTGAAAAGCACGAGCGGCATATTCCTCGTAACCCAAGCGGGTTTCTGGATTGACTCTTGTCAGTACTCGTCCATTGTTATCTTTCGTAGTTGTAGCACTAGAGAGAACACCATCCCGCACCACTCGCAAGTACGACCAATCCAAAACAATTCTATCTACAACTTCTGTATACTCCGGGTAATAACTTTTTAAGTTATACAGTGCTGCTAAAATCCGTCCTACATCTAAAGAAGACCAGCCCGTTCCTTGTGGAACAGGATTTCCACCATAATCAACTGGTTCTAAAGTGCGAGTATCATAACCGCGATTTGGTAACTCTCCTGCAAAAAGAGACAACTTGGTCAAAGCACCCAAAAGATGCCTGGTACGCCGATCGAATTCTTGAGCAGAAATGATGTCCAGGGTTCGCGCTGCATGGAGTGCTGTAAGATAATCTCCCAAACCCCATAAAGTTATGCCTTTAAAATCGCTGCGATCGTCTACTAACCCACTCTTTGAGTGATAATTGGCTTGAAAGTAATGCCATGCAGCTTCTGCGTAGCGCCGTTCAACAAGAGTCAGAGGTCGAACAAGTTTGATTTTGGAGGATGGCGCTTTACGGCTGACAGGTGGAATAGGCGCAACAGTAACCTCTACAATTTTTGGAGTGGTCGCAGCACTGCTTGTTGGCGTTGTTGTTTGAGATGGGGCGCTAGTAACAGAGGAAGTATTACCACTGGGCTGTGGAGCTGCTACGTTAGTAGAACTAGAACCAATTAAAGGACGGTTTCCCCTGGCTTTGTAGTACAAAATTTCCAAAATAAGCCCATTAGTATTACCAGTCAAAGCTTTATTTGGTTGCTTTGTTTCTTCATAAATACCTGCATAGTAACCATTGTTATCTGGACTGCGGAGGTCTTTTAGAGCATCAAAAACTTTTTGAGCATAGGCATTATCTGGGAAAAGATAGCGCCAACCGAAAGCCGCCTTGGTGCTAATGCTGCGTAATTGAGGATACGGTTGATTTGTATCTGTAATAGTTGCCCAAGATACACCATTGGCATAAACCGTGTTATAGAGAAAATAAGGCTCCCGGTCAATATTGTCTTCTGTCACAGCCGTCAGCTGACCGATGGCTTCATAGCGCCGCTTTTGCACCTCTAACACCCTAGCCGCATAATCAGCTAACTCTCCTTGTAAGCCAAACTCAATTCCATCTAATATATATGACTCACTAACAATGTAATTATTAGCGTTAGTAGTCTGAAAGTCACGAGTATCAACTGGAATTTGGATACCGTTAATTTCTACTAACTTAAAAGGTTTTAAATCGATCGCCTTAGGTACTTTAAAGCCCCATAGTTCAAAACCTCTAGCAGCATACTCCTCATAGCCCAATCTTCCCTCTTGTACTAAAAGTGTACTATTATCGGGAAGCACTAAGGCTCCCTGCATTCGTTCGTCTTTGATTGCTTTTCCTAATTGCCACTTAGCTAAAATTCCCTCGATCCAATCTCCATATTGAGGGTGACAAGTGCGAATCACATCAAATGCTGCCAGTATGCGACCAATATCTAACGCTGACCAACCAATACCCCTTTCAATAGGATTGTTGCCATAATCAACCAACTGTCCAGTAGCTACGTTATAGACTTTATTTGGTAAAGCATCGTCAAATAGCTTTAAATTGCCGATGGTGGTTAAAAACTTATTCAAGCGGGTGTCAAAGTCTTTTTGGTCAGTTAAATTTAACCATCGTGCCGCATTAAGCGCCATTAAGTAATTCCCTATATCCCAAAGTGTACCTGAGGGATAACCGCCAGTCGAATTGGTAAATCCTGTTGTTGGCTGGTAGTTGGTGACAAAATATTGCCAAGCAGCACGAGCGTAGGTTTGTTCTTCTGGTGTAAGAGGTGCTGTTATGATGCTACAGCTGTTGGAATTCCCAGGAACCATTGGATTTTGGCTAAAAGTTGGAGTCGGGAAATAGAACCAACATTGCGTCAAAACTCCAATCAGGAATAGCGCAATCCATCTCAACAGTTTTTGTTTGTGAAACTTGCTAAATATATTGAGTAACATTGTGCAATTAAGGGGTTGAATTGGAAGATAAATGCAGCGGTTCTACTCCAGCCCAAACAGTCAATGGCTGCCCTACTTTTTTATAAAGTAAGCTTTCAAGAATTACACCATTATTATTAGCAGTTAGGGCTTTATTCGGTTGATTTAGAGACTCATAAAAACCGTTGTACCAACCATCTTTGGACTTGAGATTTGCTTGAACAAAATCAAATAACTGTTGTGTATAAGTAGTGTTGTAAAGTATGTGCCAGCCTATAGCTGCTTTAGTACTAAGGAAGCGCAAATCGTTGTGCTTTTGCCGGGTATCTGTGATAGTCGCCCAAGGTTCTCCGTTGACAAACAAACCACTATAAACAAAGTAGGGAGGACGATCCAAATTGTCTTCTGTAACAGCAGTTAGCTGTTTTGTAGCTTGATAGCGAGCTTCTTGAGCAGCTAAAATTCTGTCAGCATAGGCTTTTGGCAAAGCTTGAAATCCGGTTTCAATACCATCTAATATATATGGTTCGCTAAGAACGTAGTTATTCGCGCCTGAGGTTTTATAGTCCCGTTGGTCGTAGGGAACTCCTTGTCCGTAAAGATTAACAAAGGCAGTATGGGACTGATAATCCAAAGCTTTTTTGACATTTAAGCCCCATAATTTTAGACCGTAAGCTGCATAATTCTCGTAGCCCAAACGACCTTCTTGGTTGTATTGCTCTTTACCTTGAAGAATCGAAGTGCCGTACATTTGACCGTTTTTAGTGAGGCGTTTGACTTGCCAATACCTCCAGACAGCTTCTGTTTGCGATCGCAATTGTGGATATTTTGTCCCAACAATCTTAAGCCATATTGCCATCCGCCCCAAGTCTAGGGCTGACCAACCAATTTCTTCCCGTTTTTCCAGTTGACCGTAATTAACGGGTATAAGTGTTTTTGCGTTATAAACTTTATTAGGAAATTCTTTATTATACAAAGGCATCGTTGCTAGAGTTTTTAACATTGTGCTCATCTTGGCTTCAAATTCTTTTGTAGAGATAATGTTAAGCTCTCTAGCACTAACCACAGCCGCTATTGCTGCAGCTTGATCCCACATGGTAACTGAAGGAAAGCTATCGACGGAATTTACCAAACCAGTTTTCTCATTCCAGTTGCGCTGAAAGTACACCCAAGCTTGACGGGCAATGACCTCCTCTTCCTGAGTCAATTTTCCACCGCTAGAAGCCACATATATTTTGTTCGTTATTAATTGGTTAGAACTAATAGCTTGACCGGGCAAAACTACCGACTTTGCATCTAGTTCGGCGACTGTTACAGCCCGATTCGTGGGGGACGTTGTTTTAGATGTTAGGCTTTCAGGTTGCTGTATGGAAGCAGTTGTAGAAAAATGTTTAGACAAAGCATTGAGCCCAGCGATCGCAATAACAGCCGTGACAACTCCACCCACTAAAGATAGCATTGACCAACCCTTTGGTGGCGGTTCAAAATCAGAGTTCATATATAGTCAAGTCTCATCATATATATTTTTGTTATAAATATTCTTCCCAAATTTAGAATGAAACTAACACTAAGTAAGTGGGCAATACTACTCGGATAAGCGAAGATTAAAAACCCGGTTTCTCAGACCTTTACCAATGACAAAGGACAATTGACAAAGGACGATCGCTATAAGTTAACTTTATTTGTGCCGACCTACTTAAAATTTAAACCGCACCTGTCCTGTCAAGGAGTTACCACTGTAGGAATTTTCCCCCGTATCTCGACTTCGGACATTGCTAAAGTCATAACCTAGGTCAGCCTCTATATTTTTCGATAGTTTTGCTGTACAACGAGCTTGATAATTATTAGCGATGTCAAACTCTCCTTTCAGTCTTTGTTGTCCTAAACTCGCAGCCAGCCGACAGCGCAGGAATTCAAAAATATCTCCTTCCCAAGCGACCTCAGCGTTGTACACTAAAAAATCTGGAGGAGAAAAGTAACCACTTGTGCTTTCTAAATCGTTTGTGTAATTCCAAGTGAACAAGTTAGCAGCAACAGAGAATTGGCCAATTTTGCGTTCTAGCCTACTAAAAGACTGTACTTCAAAGTTGTTATCATTGTAGGTTCCTAAATGCAATGTAGAGAAAAAACTGGTGTTACGGTTAATTTGCCAATATATGCTGGGACCGAAACGTAAAGCAGTAATATGATTATCTAACGTTATGGCGTTAAACTTATAAGGAGCATATTCTACATCACCAGAAATGGACACACCGGATAGCAGTTTGCCTGAAGAAGAGACTTTCATCCCAATGGGAGCCTCCACTTTAGCCTTAAAATTTGGAGCTAGGGATAAACGGTTAAACCAATCTACACCTGCTGCTGTTTGGAGTGTTAAATCTCCAACTTTTCCCTCCCATCCAATTTGGAAGGGAACATTAGTAATTGATTCTACTTTGGCATTTTCAAAGTAATTAATACCTGTCTTAAACCATATTTTATTTCCATCACGCAATTGAAATTGTGCTGTTGGTTCGATAAATAAGTTTTCTTGACCAAAGTTATCGGTATGACGACGAAAGTCGGTTTGGATGCTTTTTAAAACAGCAATTGGTTTGGTGGGTTGTGTAGATGTTGCTGGTGGGCTTGTTCTCTTTGGGGGTTTGGGTATAGGTGGTGGAGGTGGAGGTGGTAATTGCAAACCAGGATTAAAATTTTCAGGTGCAGCTAGTACTCTAGAACTACTGCATAAAGTCAAAATACCTACACTCCCAATAGCTAGCAATTGAAGTTGCAAACATCCGACAGTGACCCTAACAAACAAATCATGTGAAAAAATAGCAATATTACGTTTTATAGTTCTTTTCATTAGTTATAAGTACTACTAGGTGCAAGATATAAGGTACTTTGTCTTATAATGCCCAACATATTGGCATAAGTATCTAGAAGAATATAATGAAATGAAAAATAGGGCTTGTAAAAAACCTAGTTTCTTAAAAAAATCGGATTTTTCAAAAACGCATAATTATTCAAACGTATATTTACGGTATTACAAGATCGAACCAGATTTGATTCTCGATTTTAACCGTAAAAATACGCTAACAATTTATAGTAAAAATGCCATAAATTAAATTTATCTAAATATTGATAGTAGGTAAAAATAAAAGATGTAAAACATCTAGATTCCGTTTCAATACTTATCGATTAATAATAGTCGAGGTGCCATAAACCCGGTATCTCCAAGATACCGGGTTTCTCTTGCATCGCTTAACCAAACAGTATTAGATTCCGTTCGTAATTGCGCTTTAGCGCTAAAGCGCAACTACAAACAAATAATGATTACTTAATTCAACCAAAACCACCCTTTTTAAGGGGGATTTAGGGAAATATTGAATATGATTGCTACTGATGAAAGGACTTTTCAAACATCCTCTAACTATTTAGTAAAACTGTAACTAAGGACAAAGATTGAAGATGAAAGCACCATTACCTGACAACGAGGCACAAAGAATTGAGGCACTTTTACAGTATAAAATCCTTGATACTCCAGCTGAAGCTGCTTTTGATGACCTTACTAATTTGGCGTCCTATATCTGTGGAACTCCTATTGCCTTAATCAGCTTAATTGACACTAACCGTCAATGGTTTAAATCAAAAGTTGGTCTAGAAGCACTACAAACACCCCGTGACATTGCATTCTGCGGTCACAGCATTTTACAACCTGATGTTTTTGTTGTTCCTGATGCTACACTTGACCAACGCTTCGCTGACAACCCATTGGTTACCTCTGATCCTAATATTCGCTTTTATGCTGGTGTTTCTCTCATTAATCCTGAAAGACAAGCGCTAGGAACATTGTGTGTGATTGACCGAGTCCCAAGGAACCTTTCTCCTGAACAAATAGAAGCACTCAGAATTTTAGGTCGCCACGTTATTAAGTTACTGGAACTGCGCCGCAATTTGACTAGCTTAGCACTTGCTACTCGCGAACACAATAAGGAACAGAAGGGACGCCGACAATTTTTCAAAAGGATTGCAGGAGGGTTTGGGTTAGCTTCAGTCATTTTAGTCCTGATTGGCGTAGTCTCATATCAAGAAACGCAAATCTTTATTAAAACTAGTCATCAGGTTATCAAGATTCAAGACAAAATTAATATCTTGGAAGAATTATTTTCTGCACTCAAGGATGCTGAAACTGGACAACGGGGTTATCTTCTGACGGGAAAAACAACTTATTTAAAACCTTATGAATCAGCATTAGGAACAGTCAATGAAAAAATAGAGAAGTTGAAAAATTCCAGTTTAGAAAATCCCCAGCAACAGAAGCAGTTAAAAATACTTGAATCTTTGATATCAGCAAAACTAGCCGAATTACAGCAAACAATTGACTTGCGGCAACAAAAGGGGGTTGACTCAGCATTACAGATTGTTCGGACAGATATAGGCAAAAATCTTATGGATGAACTCCGTAAAGTTGTCCTAGAGATAAAAAATGAGAAAAAGAAGCAGCTTGAACAACAGTCAGAAGTAGTGAGACACACTGCACACAGAACACTTCTAACACTGACGCTTGCTATTAGTTTGACTGTTATCATTCTTGCGGTGCTTTACTACCATATCTACTGCGAGATAATGGAGAGAAAGAGGACAGAAGAATCATTGCATACAGAACGGAATTTTATCTCCGCAGTCCTAGATACAGCCAGTGCTTTAGTCTTAGTTTTAGACATCCAAGGTCGAATTATTCGCTTCAACCAAGCATGCGAACAAATTACAGGTTATTCTTTTAGTGAAGTTAGAGGTAGATATTTCCAAAATCTATTTATTCTTCCTGAAGAGGAAGAAAGAATACAAGAATATATTAAACATCTCCTATCCGGTCAAGGTGTTACAAATTGCGAAAATCATTGGATAACTAAAACTGGTGAAAAACGGCTAATTTCTTGGGCTAACACTGTACTGAAAGACAAACAGGGTGAGATAGAATATATTATTGCCACTGGTATTGATATCACCGATCGCAAGCAAGCTGAAGAAAAGCTCAAACGCCAGAACTTGCGATCGCAACTATTTACCGAAATCACTCTTAAAATTCGCCAATCCCTACAAATCGAAGACATTCTCAAAACCACAGTTTGTGAGGTGCAAAAAATCCTGAATAGCGATCGCGTCCTCATCTACCAACCTTTTGTCGATTCACTGGAACACTCAGTTACCGAAGCATTAGTTTCTAGCTGTTTGCCAATCAAAGGGCAAAAAGTTGCGGAAATTTATTTTCAAGTGGAATACCAACTACAGTATTGCCTACAGCAATACCGTCATAGCAGAATTTCTACTATTCCAAATGTAGAATTGCTTGAACACCAACAAAGTCATATAGAATTACTGCAACAGTTTGGGGTTAAAGCAAATTTTGTTGTTCCTATTCTTGTCAAAGAAGAACTTAGTGGATTACTCATTGTCCATCAATGTACGAGTTCCCGCCAGTGGTCAAGCTTTGAAACCCGACTGCTGCGTGAAATAGCTGACCAAGTTGGTATAGCTTTAGCTCAAGCCCAATTGCTAGAAGCAGAAACTCACCAGCGACAAGAACTTGAAATTGCCCGTCATCAAGCCGAGTTAGCATCTCTTGCCAAAAGTTCTTTTTTAGCAAACATGAGTCATGAAATCCGCACTCCCATGAATGCTGTGCTGGGAATGACCGGATTACTGTTAGAAACACCTTTGACCAGAGAACAACAGGATTTTGTTGAAACAATTCGTATCAGTGGAGACGCATTATTAACGTTAATTAACGAGATTTTGGATTTATCAAAACTAGAGGCAGGGGAGATGACTTTAGAAACTCTAAACTTCGATTTATCTACTTGTATAGAAGAAGTGTTGGAATTACTTGCCCCTCAAGCACATCATAAGGGATTAGAAATTGCAGCGTTAATTTATCGCAATGTCCCCACTTTTCTTCAAGGAGACGCCAGTCGTTTGCGCCAAATTCTCATGAATTTGATAGGAAACGCTATCAAGTTTACTAGTATTGGGGAAGTTGTAGTGCAAGCTGAATTGCAAGCTGAATCTTCAACTACAGCAACTCTTTTATTTAGCATCAGAGATACTGGTATTGGAATTTTACCAGAAGACCAACACAGATTGTTTGCACCATTTTCTCAAGTAGATGCTTCCACGACTCGCAAATATGGTGGTACGGGTTTGGGACTAGCCATATGCAAGCAGTTGGTTGATTTGATGGGAGGAGAAATTGGGGTAGAAAGCCAACTAGGAGTAGGGTCTAAGTTTTGGTTTAAGATTCCTTTTGTCAAGCAAATCCAACCTGTTTGTTCCAAACAAGATTACAACGTTTTAACTTATCGTCGCGCCTTAGTGGTGGATGACAACGCAACCAATCGCAAAATTATCCACCATCAAGCCCTTCGTTGGGGAATGCAGGTTGATGAAGCGGCTTGTGCAACTGATGCCCTTAAAGCTTTACGGAAAGCTTCTTTGGAAAACAAATCCTATGATATTGCTTTTATTGATATGCAAATGCCCGAAATAGACGGGATGTCTTTGGGTAAACAAATTAAAGCAGATTCTGCGATCGCTGATATACCTTTGATTATGCTGACTTCTACAAATCAACGGGAAGAGGTACAACGGGCGCTCAAAATAGGTTTTGCTGCTTATCTGGTGAAACCTGTTAAGTCTTCCCGATTGCTTGATACTATGATGACCATTCTAGGAACCACGACTGAGCTAAATTGTTCAATCACAAATGATATTAAAAATCCACCTGTTTCTCAAAACCTTCAACATATCGCTTGCGCTCAAAAATTCGATTTAAGAATTCTCCTTGCAGAGGATAATCTAGTCAATCAAAAAGTAGCCCTGACACAACTCAAGAACTTAGGTTATATTGCCGATGTAGCCGCAAATGGACAAGAAGTTTTAGAGCTATTGAGAACTATTCCTTATGATTTAATTCTTATGGATTGCCAAATGCCAGTTCTTGATGGTTTGGAAGCTACAAGAGAAATTCATAGATGGCAAGAAAGTATATTTACAAATGGTCGTCGCCCTGTCGTGATTGCTATGACAGCGAATGCTATGAAAGAAGACCAAAAAATGTGTCTTGATGCAGGTATGGATGACTATTTAAGCAAACCAGTGAAAAAAGAACAATTGGCAGCTATGTTACATAAATGGCATGAAATTATACACACACAAAAAATCATTACATCTGAAGATAAAGCTGCTACTACAGATAGAGATTTACATAACCAATTGATTGATTGGAAACACTTACATCAGTTATCGGAAAATGACCCAGAGTTTGAATTAGAACTATTACAGATGTTTATTGAAGATAGCCGAACTCATTTAGAGACTACTAAAGTAGCTATTGCAGATCGTGATTGTCAACAAATTGCTAGAGAAGCCCATCATTTAAAAGGTGGTAGTGGCAATGTGGGTGCGCTCGCTATGCAGCAAGCCGCAGAGAAATTAGAGGAATGTGCCCGTTTTCAAGAGTTTGCAGAAGCGAGCCAGGTAGTTGATGAATTAGAAAAGTGTGTTTGCCTTATTCAAGAGTTTTTAAATCAGTGAACAGAGAAAACTTAATAATACTTACGCATTAATAAACAGTAACGATTATCTGCTGTAGGTTCATATCTTAATTCATCTGCCAGCGCTGCCATAATTCTTAAACCTCGTCCGCGTTCTTCGTCATTTTCTTCTAATTCGGTTGTTTCTTGCAATTTCTGCTCCAAATCAAAAGGTTGACCATATGACACAATACGAATCTCAATATTTTTTTCTGAGCGCACAACCTCTATCTCAATGGGAGTTTCCGGGGATAAATTTTTATGGGCGTGCTCCACAATATTAATCAATCCCTCTATCAAAAGAGTTTGGCACTGCCACCAGATTCGGGTATCGAGAAAAGATGGTTGGTTTATCGTATCAAACCATGATAAGACTTGGGCGTAATCGGTTATACCTGTATAAGTTTTTAGAAAAAATTTACTATTCACACTTTTACCAATAAAATATCCTTAAATATATCAAAATTTCTAAAATAATATGGATATTCTTCTTGTGTCTAACTAATAAAAACTTTGAATTGTCATCAGAAAAAATACTGAATATTGATAATTTTTTGAAAAAACTATGTTTAAAATACTCATAATAGATGATGACCCTATTGTACGGATGGTGCTGAAAAAAGCACTCTACAATCAAGGTTATGATGTGACTGTAGCTAGCAGTGGAAAGGAAGGCATTGTACTAGCACAACAAGAACTTCCCGCATTGATTATTTGTGATTGGATAATGTCAGGACTGGATGGATTGGAAGTTTGTCGTCAAATTAAAGCAAATCCAGAACTGACAACAACTTTTTTTATTCTATTGACTGCAAAGGGAGCTTCTCCGGGCGAAGAGAGCGATCGAGTGCAGGGACTGGATGCTGGTGCAGACGAGTTTGTGTCTAAACCCATTGAGATGAATGAATTAAAAGCACGGGTACGCGCAGGACTGAGGATACACCAACTCTATCAAGATTTACACAACCAAAAGAAAGCTTTAGAGATACTCAATCAAAATTTGCATACCCAAAAGCAAATTTTAGAAACAGAGCTGGCGCAAGCGGCTGATTATGTGCGATCGCTTCTTCCTTCCCCTCTTGTTGGTAAAGTTTCTATAGAATCGCTGTTTCTGCCTTCAGTACAGCTAGGTGGTGATTGCTTTGACTATTATTGGATTGACGATGAGAACCTTGCCATTTATTTACTGGACGTGTCGGGACATGGTGTAGGTTCAGCCCTGTTATCTGTGTCAGTGCTCAATGTCATACGTTCTTCCATATATACTCCAACACTAAAATCAGTTACCTTGTGTAGTGAATCTGCTTTTCATTTAAGCACATCACAGTCCCTACCAAAAACGAATTTGTTTCAACCCAGTCAAGTTCTGAGTACACTCAATCAAGCTTTTCAAATGAGCAACCACAGTGAGAAGTACTTTACAATTTGGTACGGAGTATACAACCGCTCTCAACGTCAACTTGTTTATGCGAATGCAGGACATCCACCTGCAATATTGTTATCTGGAACAGACATTCAGGTGAGAAAGCTAGATGCTTTTGGATTCCCCATAGGTTTTTTATCAGATGCAGACTATGAAGATATCACTATAGAAATTCCGAAAAATAGTACTTTATATTTATTTAGTGATGGTGCCTATGAAATTCTACAAGCAAACGAAAAAATTTGGGGTTTAAATGCTTTCATTGATGTCTTAATGAACTGTACTCAAACAAACACTCACCATCTCAAGCAAATCTTGGCAGAAATTATGTCTGTCAATACCAAGTCAACCTTGGATGATGATTTATCTTTATTAAAAGTTAATTTTTGATTTACAACAGTTTTCACCTAAATGAACTACATCCCTTGTAAGGGAGCAAGGCTGCTGCGCCCCTACAGCTGTTGTCTATTTACCTGAAAATGGCTGTAAAAATATGCAACAGGTTGTGTAATGTATATAGCCTTCTTTTTTTTCAATTATGTCCATCATGAAGGCATAACGAGTAGGTGTCTCAATACTATTGAGTAAACCTTGCAATACACTTGCACAAATTAGGAGCCAAATACTGATTGTTCCTGTTAAAGTAAGAATTGCTAAAGTTAATGAGAGAATCATCATGAGAAATTGTGCAGTAATAAGAATATTACGTCGATGAAACTGCTCTATCCAAATACCAGCTAAAGGGCTAACTATTAAATTAGGAACCTGACTTAGAAAACGAATTAAGCCTAGTAAAGCTACTGATTCTGTCTGAGAATAAACTAGCCATGCACAGGTAGTTTCTGTTATAAAACTACCAATCATAGATAAACTATGACCACTAAAAAATAGACGGTAATTTCTAGACTTAAAAGATTGCAAACTCTGGGTCACGCTCATGTTGACTAGCTGCCTCTCATGTTGATACCGATTTTTTGTCAAACTTTAATATCTGGAATTTTACTAAAAGCCAATCAATTTACCGTACTTTAGTATAAAAGTACTATTTGTGTCAATGTACTCAACCCAGATAATTAACGTAGGGTATGCAAACCCTGGCACGTCCGTCTTTTAAAAAATCCCCAGTTTCATCATCATGAGCCTTCTGATTTCAATTATGGACATACAAATGATGTCTTGGTATATCCCAGTGACGTTTCAATCCCTAATAAGGATTCGTATCAATTGCAACATATTTGTTAGCGGATACTTAGATTTGCCCATGTTTCAATCCCTAATAGGGATTCGTATCAATTGCAACCTTTGCACTTCTCTCTCGTTCCATCTTGCTAGTTCGTTTCAATCCCTAATAGGGATTCGTATCAATTGCAACCTTCGAGCGTTCAAAGTTTATGAAGTGGTTGAACAGTTTCAATCCCTAATAGGGATTCGTATCAATTGCAACCTTGAATTATTTTATCGCTATTGGGAAGGGGAAATATGTTTCAATCCCTAATAGGGATTCGTATCAATTGCAACTCAAACCTTTCTGTTTGTCGTGATAACTGCAATAAGTTTCAATCCCTAATAGGGATTCGTATCAATTGCAACCACCACTTATTAATTTTGCGCCTTTGCTGGGGCTGAGGTTTCAATCCCTAATAGGGATTCGTATCAATTGCAACGCGGATTGTGATCGCACTCTAAGCTCTAAAAAGAAGTTTCAATCCCTAATAGGGATTCGTATCAATTGCAACGGAATCTATGGGATTGTCAGGTAGAGGAAGAAGAGTTTCAATCCCTAATAGGGATTCGTATCAATTGCAACTTGCATCAATCCATGTCCTCGCAGGCTTCAATTTGTTTCAATCCCTAATAGGGATTCGTATCAATTGCAACCTGTTGTGCTTGGGATTGAATTGAGTTAGGCAGTGAGGTTTCAATCCCTAATAGGGATTCGTATCAATTGCAACATGCCAAGCGAGTAAACTTTGGCATCCTTTACATGGCGTTTCAATCCCTAATAGGGATTCGTATCAATTGCAACATTGAAGAGTTGGGTTTAATCAAAATAGCACCTGCCCGTTTCAATCCCTAATAGGGATTCGTATCAATTGCAACATGCTTGCCGCAGAAAGTTCAAAGCTCAGGGAAAAGTTTCAATCCCTAATAGGGATTCGTATCAATTGCAACGCTGGCTTTTGAAAGGGTTTGTGTATTTGGTTTTCAAGGTACGGTAGCGCGGATGTGTTTATGGTAACACGATTGAGACTGGTAGTGTCAAGAGAAAATGGCTGTAACCTTTACCTAGTGGAGAGCGCGGATGGGTAGTCAGAAAAATTTGGCTGTAACCCTGACGTACTCTGGCATGGAAGGTCTTTTTTGAGTTAAGCGTTTTTGAACACCTACCCACCCGCGTTTTTTAAAACATTTGTACTATCATAAATTCATCTGACTTCTCAATTGTACTCAACATTAGATGGGCGCGACCGCGATAAGCACATCTAAGGCTTGCGCCTTCATGCGATAAGCGCTCTTTCAGCTTGCGCTAAGAGCGATCGCACTTCAGCGACGAAGTCTTCAAATTTGAACACTTCGTTAGCTCTGCGGCGGTACATCTTCAAAGAATCTCTAAAACACTAGTATACTACACGACGAAAGTTTTTCGACAGTTTTGGATACCTGTAGAGGCGTTATGTGTAACATCTCTACTGATGGATTATTTCTGTCGCGTTGTACTAGAGCAAACAGTATTTGTTGCACAACTCTCAAAAAAAATAGCAAATAATTGATATATCATTCTATTTTCCCAACTGTGCTAATTAATAAAAAATTGATTTTGGTACTGTTTTTTTGAAAATTAAGCAGTTATTGAACGCGATCGCGTAGGGTAATATCATGTAAAAATCCACTGTACAAATAACAGCACAGATAGAAATTGTGATTATATCAATCAATTTATGCAATTTTCTTCGTTCTATTCTGGGATCATCAATGCTGCTAAAATGTTCAGCTATTGTCATCTTAGGTTTTAGTTTCATAACATTAATTATTAGGTCAATACCGCTCTTGTGTTGGCAGAAACACTTTTGGCTCTCCTAGACTAGGTATAAAAAATTAATAGTTGATATCGGGTTAAATCCTTACCTAGTAAGGGATTCAAGAGGAACAAAGCATATTTTTATTAAATCAAAGATTTAATTTGAAGAAAACCTTGTTATATCAACTGTTTTAGCTGTTTTTTAGTGTTAATTTATCAACCGAAGTCTGGGAGAGCCACACTTTTTCCCCTTTTTTATGTCTTTTTGTCAAGTACAATTTATACAAAATAAAGTGCGTTTACCCTGCTACTTATTTTACAAACCTTGAAGGCTACCAGCTTAATTCCTCTTTAAATAAGGGAATTACCACCCCAACTGCTTAATGATTTCATCGGCAAGATACAAAACATTGAACGGCTTGAAGATGACTCCAGCAATGTTGAAAGGGCACAATTCTAGCCGATCGTCTGATAGGTCGGTTGCAGTGAACAAAATCACTGGGATCGACTGCGTGATTGGGTTGGTCTTTAAAGTTTGCAGCAGAGCCAGCCCCTCCCCATCCAGATTGAGATCCAGCAAAATCACGTCAGGATGCTGCCCTTTTGCTTGCTCTAGTCCCGCTTCTACAGACTCAGATGTTAGAACCGTCCAACCCTTTAGTCGTTCTAGCGTAACTTTAACAATGCGGCTTAGTTCAGGTTCGTCGTCAACAACAAGAATGCATCGATCGCCATAAGAAGAGGGCATTATATTTAGGGTTACTCCATCTAGTTGGAACACGTTTTATCATGGAAATTTAGTCTGGTATTGGCAGCGTGAAGTAAAATTTGCTGCCCCTCTCTAATTCACTCTCTGCCCAGATGCGTCCGCCATGCAGTTGCACAATCAGACGACAGATTGACAGCCCTAATCCTGTCCCCCCCTTTTGGCGAGAATCAGACATATTAACCTGTTGAAACTGCCCAAAGATGGTTTCTAGCTTCTGACTTGGAATGCCCCGTCCCTGGTCGGTCACTTGAAATAAAACCTGTTGAGGTTGTGGTTCTACATTAACGGAGACGGTGGTTTCAGCAGGAGAAAATTTGACGGCATTGTTAATTAAATTCACCAGTACTTGCACTAGCCAATCCGGGTCTGCCCAAATTTGAATGTTTCCAGTGGACGATCGCAAATCAACCTGATTCGCTTCTGCCAGGTTTTGCACACTGGAGAATGTCTGTTGCACGAGAGTCGCCGCCTCACACCATTGCTTTTTCAGTTCCACCTGTCCTGACTCCAGTCGGCTCAGTGCTAGAACATCATTAACCAGTCGCACCAATCGCTCGATATTGTTGTTGGCAATGCCCAGCATCTCTTTCGCCGTTTGGGGATCGTCATCCAAAACTCCGGTTGCCACGAGTCCCAGCGCCCCCCGGATTGAGGAAAGCGGTGTGCGAATTTCGTGGCTGATGATGGAAATAAATTCACGCTTCATCCGTTCTAGCTCACGCTGTTGAGTGACATCCCGCACTATCAGCAGCCCGCCGTTATGCGTCTCACTGCCGCCGTGGAGCGGCGAATAGCGGGCTTCGATCCACTGGCGCTGTCTGGTTTTAGAGTGGGTAAAGTGAAAGTCGAAGGTCGTGACGGTTTTTTCTATGCCGGGATGAAAGCCTTGCAATATTTTAGCGTCCAGGAGAACAGCAAACACGTCTACTCCACGTCTGCCCATAACGTCTTCCTGCCGCAGTCCGGTCATCTGTTCCATTGCGGGGTTCCAGAGGGTGCAACAGCCGTCAGCATCAAAGGCAACAATGCCGTCTACGCTGCTGGTGATTAGCTGGAGCGATCGCTCCTGTTCTTGGCGCAGGGCATTTTGCAACCGCACCTGGGCAGAAATGTCACGCCCCTCAACGATCACCCAGAGGATTTGATGGGTCTCGATCGTGTAGATGGGTTTTGCGGATACATCAAAGGTGTGGAGGTTGTTACTGGCATCGAAAAGGTTGACTTCTTGATGGAAAAGCTGTCCGGCGGCAGCCTGATCGACTAACGTTTTGGCAATTTCCTGAAGTTCGGCGGTGGCATTCCAGGAGGGGAATTCCCAAAACGGTTTACCAATGACAGCCTCATGCTCAACGTCCGCGAAGGTGAGTGGATTTTGATTGGTTTCCAGCAACATTCCATCGGGAGTGAGCAAGCCGAGAAACTGGTACATTTGGTCGAAAACAGCTCGGAATTTGGCTTCGCTTTCCTGGAGGGCAATTTCCGCTCGTTTGCGATCGCTAATATCCAGCACAATCGCAACTATGGATTGAATGTGTCCGAAGGCATCACGAACGGGTGACACACTGTTGTTGACCCAAACTTCAGAGCCATCACTGCGGATGTAACGCTTTTCGACGGCAAAGTCAGTTTTCTGGGTGACAAGACGCTGGTATAAATCAAGGTTGTGGGGTAAATCATCAGGATGGGTAATATTCTGTATCCGCTTGTGTAATAGCTCTTCCCTGGAATATCCAGCGATCTCGCAATATTTCTGGTTGACCAGGATGAATTGACCCGACATATTGCATTGGGCAATGCCTGCGGTTGCCTGATTGACGATCGCACGGAACCGCTCTTCGCTCTCGCACAGTGCTTCCTCTGCTTTTTTGCGATCGGTGACATCCAAGGCAAGTGACAGGATAGATATTAACTCACCTGCCTCATTCCTCAAGACGGAGTTATACCACTCGCAGTAAACAATTGAGCCATCTTTGGTATAGTTGCGGTTGTACATCGTTTTGGATTGTTTATCCCCATTCACCAGGGGTTCAATGACCTCTCGGCGAGCGGTTGCTTCATCTTCAGCATAGACAAATCCCATATCGATCGGGCGTTTGCCAAGCACCTCCTGGCTTTTCCACCCAAAAACGTTTTCCGCCTGCGGTGACCATTGCACGACACGCGATTCAGAATCAAACTCCATCACAGCGAGTGGAGAGTTCATGACGTGATACGTCAGGCATTGGTGAGCGACACGCAGTGCCTCCTCAGACTGCTTGCGAGCCGTGATATCTCGATAGAAAATGCCAAGCCCCTCCTCAGAAGGGTAGGCGTGAATCTCCAGCCAGATATCAAAGCTGGGCGGCAAGTAGTAGTGATGCTCAAAGTGAACCGGAATCTGCTCCGCCATTGCCCGTCGGTACTGATGCTCTAGTTGGCTACCGACGGATGCGGGCCATTCCTCCCAGTGTGTTTTTCCCAGCACTTCTGTAAGTGGTTTGCCGTTGATTCGTTGCGCTGCTGCGTTTTGGTGGATAATTCGCCAGTCGCGATCTAAAGCAGTAAACGCATCCGTCATGCTTTCCAGCAACCGATTAATGCGGTTGTAGGCATCCTCAGCCTGCTGTTGAGCCGCCTCACTCATCAGCCGCAGTTCCCGCTCTTTCTGCGCCGCTTCTTGACGCATCCGAGCCATCTTGAGCGTTGTCTCAACTCGCGCCGACAGTTCCCGCGCCGAAAAGGGCTTGATTAGGTAATCATCCGCTCCGGCTGCCAGTCCTTCAATCCGCGATTCTTCTCCAGCTCGGGCAGACAGCAGAATGATTGGAATTTGTTGAGTGTCTGGGTTCGCCCGGAGCGCTTGTAACAATCCAAAGCCATCGAGGCGAGGCATCATCACATCGGTTAAGACCAAATCGGGCATCTGCTGCCGAATGGCGGCTAATGCGGCGACTCCATCAGACACGACTTCTACCTCATACTGTTGATTCAATAAACGCCTCATATAGTGGCGCATATCGGCATTATCGTCAGCGAGGAGGATGCGAGCAGGGAGGGCGGGTGAGTGGGTGGAAGATGGGTGGTGTTCTGCTTCACTCATCCACTCATCTACCCGTTCACTCCTTTCGTCTGGTAGCCAGCGCAACACTTCCGCGATATAAGGGGTAGCTCTTGTTTCTATTGAGGCAAATGAACGCTCTGCATTAATAAGTTGGGCTTCGCCGTGTTGTAACTGTAGACGATCGCCTGGCAAATGACTGTATCCCGTGGGAATTGATATCGTGAAACAGGTTCCCTGACCCACCACGCTACTGACCCAAATGCTGCCACCATGCAGCTTCACCAACTCCTGCACTAAGGACAATCCAATTCCTGACCCTTCATAGCTCCGTCCTGCTGCCCCTTTTACCCGATGGAATCGCTGAAAGATATGAGGCAGTTCTTCAGCGGGAATGCCCGTACCCGTATCTCGCACTTCTAGAATGACATGACTCGACGTTTGAAGCATTCTCCTCTCTTCCCATTGCAGACTGACGACAATTTCACCCTCAAAGGTGAATTTGAAGGCGTTGGAAAGCAAGTTGAGGACAATCTTTTCCCACATTTCGCGATCGACATACACAAGCTGAGGCAGTGGGGGACAGTTTACCCGTAACCGTAAATCTGCACGCTCGATCGCAGAGCGGAATACCCCTGCCAAATCGGTTGTTAACATCGCCAGGTCTGTTGGCTCGTATACTGCTTCAATCCGCCCTGCCTCAATCCGCGCGAAATCTAGCAGTGTATTGACCAGTTTCAGCAAGCGTTGGGCGTTACGATGGGCAACCTGGAGTTGGTGTTTTAGAGTTGGTGAGTCGGCGGGTAGGTAGAGCGATGGAGTCTCATCTATCCTCCCACTCCCCTGCTCCTCCCCTGCCCCACTCCCCTGCTCCTCTAAACTCGCCAGTGCATCTTCCAAGGGACCGAGCATGAGTGTCAGGGGTGTGCGAAATTCATGACTGACATTACTGAAGAAAACGGTTTTAGCGCGGTCTAGCTCCGCCAATGCTTCTGCCCGTTTCCGTTCTGCTTCGTAAGCCTCTGCATTGGCAATACTAGCTGAGATTTGCCCTGCCACCAAATCGATGAATCCTCGATAGTTGCCGTCAAACAGCCTGAACGGATTTAACCCAACCACCAAAATGCCCGCTTTTCCGGTCTGACCTGATGCAGCAATGGGTATGGAAACTGCTTGATGCGGTATTTGCTGCCAGGCACCCGTGGGTAAGTTGTCAAACGATGCTTCCAAATCTGTAATCAAGCAGGCTTTTGGGGTTCTGACAACCTCTGCAAGCTGCCAAACCAAATCATCGTCAAACGCAACGGCTTGAGGAACGGCAGGGTGGTCTCGATCAATACTAGATGTCCCTGCCAGAACAATCTGTTGTTGCTCCGGCTCGATGAGATAAATCATCGCAAAGGGAAGATCGTAAGGATTAGTTTCCAGGCAGCTTGCACTGAGAGTGCAGACTTCATCGAAAGTACGGGCATCTGCCGTTCTGGCTGCCAGTTCCTGCAACAGCGCTAACTGACGCTCACCGACAATGCGCTGGGTATCGTCCGTACAGGCGCAAAAGATACCGCCTGTGCCGCCACGATCGTCGGGGATGGGGCTGTAGGAGAACGTCACATAGGTTTCCTCTAGATAGCCTTTCCGCAACATGATGAACAACGACGCTTCGTCAAACGTTCCCTCATTTTTGCGGATCGCCGATTCTATCCGAGGTTCAAGTTGATCCCAAACCTCATGCCAGACGCGGGAAGCGGGAAGCCCCAGGGCTGCCGGATGTTTGTTTTGGAGGAAAAAACTGTAGGCGTCATTGTAGAGGTTAATCAAGTCTTCGCCCCACCAGATAAACATAGGTTGGCGCGATGTCAGCACAATGCGAAGAGCGGTCTTTAAGCTTTGTGACCAATGCTCTGGTAAACCTAACGAGGTTTGCAACCAGTCGGCATTACCTTCGGTACACGCGAAGCGTGCTCGCATCAGCGCACCCATTTCACCGCCACCTGCAAACAGTTGGTCTAACACAGCCTGTTCATTGGTCATGGCATGGCTCCTATTGTGAATACAGCCCTTCTCAGTTCACTTGTTTTCTCCTCAGGGTCAGATCTTTTCAACGGTGAATGAATCAGATAATTGTCTAGTTGTCCCAGTCGTTTCAAAATGCGCTGAATCAAATCGGCTTCTACAATTGGCTTCAAGACATAATCATCTGCTCCTACGGCTAATGCCTGATGTAGGGTATTAGCATCGGAATGCGCGGAAAGGAACAACACAGGTAACTGGCTCCAGTGCGGATCGCTCTTGACCACCTGGCATAATTCAATACCATTGAATCCTGGCATCGAGACATCCAGCAGCAGTAGATCCGGGCAGGTCACTTCCAGGAATTGCCAGAACAGAGTTGGGTCTGCTAAAGCCGTTACTTGAAACCCTCTCGGTTCCAGGTTGGCTTGCAGCCGTGTTAATAAGACTGAATCGTCATCCACAATCAGCAGTTTAGCAGCGATCGCCTCCATCGGGTTGAGAAGCTGAGTGACAACCTGGAACACTTCAGAGGGCATCGCGGGTTTTTGCAAAAAGGCATTCGCTCCCAGACGAGCCACTTCCACGCGCTTGCTCAAATCACCCTGCCCGCTCAGCACCACTACCGGAATCGTCGGGAACTGACGCTTAAGCTGTGCCAGTAGGGTTAACCCGCTTTCCGTGGTGTTAGAAAAGGTAAGATCCAGCACGATCGCATTCGGCATACAGGATTGTAGCCGCTCACGGGCACCGATCGGGTCGCTAGCCGTTTCCAGATGAACAGCCCAGTTAGGAGCCTCTGCCTGCATTGGCTCAAGCATGGTTGGGTCGTCGCCGATCGTAAAGACTATAGAGGACGCGGCGAGTACTTCTCGATTCCCCGTATCCCCGTACCCCCGTGTCTCCGTGTCCTCTTCTATCTCCATATCTCCGTGTCTCCGTGTCCCCGCGCCTTCGCTACTTGGCACAGCAAACATAGGCGATCGTTGGGTAATGCACCGGAGTTGCTGAAGCACCGTTTCGAGTTGAACCGCTGACTCGGATTGCAACACAGCCGTTGAGGAGTTTAAAACACGTTCGATCTGACGGGCAAGCTCTGCTGCGTGTGGAATGCCAAATGCTCCCAAAGAGCCAATGAGCCGATGAGCAATGGTTTGGGCATGCTGCCGCTGGTTGGGGTCGAGAGAGTTTGTTGTAAGGTGGGCGATCGCCTGCTCCAGCGTTGCGAGTTGTTCCTGCAATCGCTCCTGAAACCCTTGCCACATCTGCTGAATCGTTGCTACTGCAGCGGTATAGTCAGCATCCATACCGCTAGTACTATCACACTGGGAATGGTCAGACTGGGAATGAAGAGTGCCATTCCCTTCTTTTCTCATCTCTTCATCGTCCTGCCGCTCCTCAGGCAATGATCTCAATCGATATCCCAAACCATATAAGGTTTCGATCGGATTAGACGTTAGCCCTGCCATTTGGAGCTTTCGCCGCAATCCACGAATCTGGGTGGTGACTGCCTCTTCGCCCGGACATTCATCAATCGACCAAATGCGATCGAGCAGCGTTTGTCGATCGAAAATTCGACGTGGGTGCCGTAAGAATAACTCCAACAGTTTGTATTCCTTGGGCGTGAGGTGCAGAGGTTTACTCTGGCAAGTTACCTGACAATGATTTGGGTCAAGCTGCAACTCGCCCCAGCAGAGTACCTCCGTTAACTCAGTGTCGCCTCGTCGTAACAACGCGCGAATTCGGGCAAGTAGCTCCCATCGCTCGTAGGGTTTGGTGACATAATCATCGGCTCCTGCCTCAAAGCCTGCCACGCGGTCTGCCGGATCATCCTTCGCGGTCAGTAGCAAAATGGGGACACGCTGATTCTGCGTTCTCAGTTGCCGACAGAAGCTAATGCCATCCAATCCTGGCAGCATTACATCCAGCACAATCAGGTCATACTGGCTCGTCTCAACTAATGCCAGTGCTGATTTGGCATTATGAGCCGCATCGATCGTAAACAGTTGGGCTGACAAAAAGCTGACGAGGGCGGCTACTGTATCTCGATCATCTTCAACAATCAGAAGTCTCATACAACGAACCTTGCAGATTGCATCTTGCAAATCCCTAAGCTGAAGGAATACGCCAGGTTAGAGATTTCAGAGTGAACTGAGGCACCTGCCATCTTAATCTGGTTGCTATCAATTCCTTATCCTCCCAAAGGCTCAAAATATGTAAATTTTTATAAATAATTTCATTAGCAAATGACTATGATTTCCTCAGAAAGCCCTTATGTTCTCTTTTTAAGGTGTAGAAGCATCCATCTTCAAGCAGTGTGGAATTGTTTCAGCAACTCATCGAGCTACTTGGTGGATGCTAAGTAACAATATCCTTCTTTTTTAGATGTAACAAACAACTTCTTTAGATAACTTCTTTAGATGTAACAAATAACTGTTGCATCTAACACATAAGGGAACAGCGTACAAATAAAATTCTAGGTTAAAGGGAGTAGATGGGTGAATGAACGATCGCAGCAAAACCAGTTTCCAAACCCGTGTTTAACACCCTACAAAAACACATCAGCCCAGGATGGTTGATGGTGCTGATATTTCCCATCCTCATTTTGGATACATGGTTAGCGATCGAAACGCTCCAGTACTTTCAACCTCTGGTGGCGATCGTGATTCTGGCAGCACTTCTAGCATTCATCCTGAACTATCCCGTTCAATTTCTTCAGCAGCATGGTAACAGACACAGTATTGCAGCGGTTGTCGTCTTTCTCCTTACCTTATAGATCCTGATGGGTTAAATTATTATGTCTAAAATTTTGTTTGTGAGACTGATATATTAGTAAAATCATAACTTAATTCAAGTATTTATAGAACTTGATCTATCAATTATGACAAAAAATCTGTTCCCATCTTATTGCTAATAATTGAGAATAGCGAAGATGTCTTAGATCCGAGTTTTGACGCTTTCTTATCGTTTTTTTAGAGAAAAAAAGTATAATTTTATTCTTATTTTAGAGATTTCATTGAGTAATTCCCGTTTGTGACAGTTAGGGTGCGGAATGGGGGATATAACTATTACTTACCAACTTTTTTGACCGGGCTTATTGACTTACCTTACGATCGCCTGTTACTGAATCGGTGTTCTAGCTCACCAATAAAACCGAAAGTTATTTCAACAAATTAGTCAATAGTTAACAGTAAACTGTTTTCAGTTGGGAGTCAAAGTTCCCCACCACTATTGCGTGCTACGTTTGAGTTGGAGATTTAGACCCCAACTCAAACTTTGATAACTGATAACTGCTTTAAACTCTTGCCCTATGGTCAAGAAGACTACGAGAAGCTAATGAAAGCAGGATCATCCAAAGGCCCGTCAACAAAAAATTAATCCCTACAAATACTCCCAATACCCAAACTGTGCTGATCGGCCATTGATACAGAATCAAAATCCCTAGAATAATAGCCATGATACCGCTAAATAGTACCCAACCCCAGTTTGGATCTCGACGCATTTGAAATGCTGCAATCACCTCCAATACACCCTCCATAAAAATGATAAATCCAAAAGCTAAAGTGAGAGAGAGCGCAGCACCAAAGATGTTGCTAATCAACAAAATTCCACCAATTACGTATAGAATACCAACTACTAGTGTTGTCCAGAAGCCTCGTTTGTGACGTGATTGAAATGCATGAACAATTCGGACGATGCCAGCAATAATTAAAGTCCAGGAGAATACGATTGTGATGGCAATAGTGGCAATAAATGGTTCTGCGATCGCTGCAATTCCCAGCAGAATCATCAAAACACCTAAGACAATTGCCAATGCTGAATTTTTTCTGGTTTCTCTAAAATCTTCAGAAGTCATAGCTTTTCAAAAAATGTTTTGATATGTTGTTAAATCTTGAAAGAGAGACGCGATTAACCCTTGTCTGTACAAGAGTTATCTCTCCCTTGTGCTCCTCTGCCCTCTCTAAGCGTTGACCAGTTCAGGTGATAAGCACTTCAACACCAGTCGTTCATGTTCCACATGGACGTAGATTGTGTCGCCTTCGTGGAACTCGCCGCGTAGAATCGCTTTGGCAATCGGAGTTTCTAGTTCTCGCTGAATCGCCCGCTTCAGGGGACGAGCACCGTAAACTGGGTCATAACCGACCTGAACAATCCAATCGAGAGCCTCGTCGGAGATTTTAAGCAAGAGTTTACGCTCGCGCAGTCGCTCCTCTAAATGCTGCACTTGTAGTTTGACAATTTCGCGCAACTCGTCCTTCCGCAAGCTATGGAAGATAATGATTTCATCAATGCGGTTGAGGAATTCGGGGCGGAAACTTTCTCGAACTGCTTCCATGACGCGATCGCGCATTTGTTCGTACTTGCTATCATCTCCTGCCACATCCAAAATGTATATTGAACCAATATTGCTTGTCATAATCGCGATCGTATTTTTAAAATCTACTGTGCGTCCCTGAGAATCAGTTAGGCGACCATCATCCAGGATTTGCAGCAGGACGTTGAATACATCAGGATGAGCTTTCTCAATTTCGTCAAACAGAATTACAGAATAAGGTCGGCGGCGAATCGCTTCGGTGAGTTGTCCACCTTCTTCATAGCCCACGTAACCTGGAGGTGCACCGATGAGACGGGCAACAGCGTGTTTCTCCATGTATTCGGACATATCGATCCGCACCAGTGCATCTTCAGTATCAAACAGATATTCCGCTAAAGCTTTTGCCAGTTCTGTTTTTCCCACCCCGGTCGGGCCTAAGAAAATAAAGCTAGCAATGGGACGATTCGGGTCTGCTAACCCAGCACGGGAACGTTGAATTGCATCAGCAACAGCTCTTACAGCTTCGTCCTGACCAATCACACGTTTATGTAGCTCTTCTTCCAGATGCAAGAGTTTTTGCATTTCCGATTCAACCAGTCTGCTTACCAGAATACCCGTCCATTTGGAGATAATTTCGGCAATGTCAGCTTCGGTGACTTCTTCGCGCAACAGAGATTTACCGCTAGTCTGGATTTGAGCTAGTCGCGCTTCGGCTTCTTTTAGTTGTCGTTGCAGCTCAGTGAGTTTGCTGTATTTCAGTTCTGCTGCCCGGTTGAGGTCGTAATCGCGTTCGGCTTGCTGAATTTCTACATTGACACGCTCAATCTCTTGTCTAATTTGGCGAATGCGATCGATGATTTGCTTCTCTGCTTGCCATTGAGCATTGAGGGCATCTTGGCGTTCTTTTAACTCTGCAAGTTCTCTCTCCAGCCGTTCTAACCGCTCTCTGGAAGCACTGTCTGTTTCTTTTTGCAGTGACAGCCGCTCCATTTCCAGTTGCAGAATTTTGCGATCGATTTCGTCTAATTCTTCTGGTTTGGAAGTAATTTCCATTTTTAGTTTAGCCGCAGCTTCATCCACCAAATCAATAGCTTTGTCGGGTAGGAAGCGATCGCTAATATATCTCGCAGACAGAGTAGCTGCCGCAACTAACGCACTATCAGAAACCTTCACGCCATGGTGTAACTCGTAGCGCTCTTTCAAACCGCGCAGAATTGAGATGGTATCTTCCACACTGGGCTGATCGACATACACCTGCTGAAAACGACGTTCCAAAGCCGCATCTTTTTCAATATACTTGCGGTATTCATCTAGCGTGGTGGCACCAATACAGCGCAGTTCGCCGCGAGCAAGCATTGGCTTGAGCAAGTTGCTAGCATCCATCGATCCTTGCGTTGCACCCGCACCAACTACAGTGTGAATTTCGTCAATGAACAAGACGATTTGTCCCTGTGCTTCTTGGATTTCTTTTAAGACAGCTTTCAGGCGTTCTTCAAATTCTCCCCGGTATTTGGCTCCGGCAATTAACGCACCCATGTCTAAAGCTATTAGTTTGCGATCGCGCAATGATTCCGGGACATCACCACTGACAATGCGCTGCGCTAATCCTTCTACAATTGCCGTTTTACCGACACCAGGTTCACCAATCAGCACGGGGTTATTTTTAGTCCGACGAGAAAGGATTTGAATCGTGCGACGAATTTCTTCATCTCGTCCAATCACTGGGTCGAGTATGCCCTCATGTGCCAATTGGGTTAAATCGCGTCCGTATTTTTCTAGCGCTTCATATTTAACTTCCGGGTTTTGATCTGTCACTTTTTGACTCCCTCGAATCTGTTGAATGATGTTGCGGAGTTTTTTTTCATCCAGTCCAAATTCTTGAAACAACCCTTTACCAAAGCGATCGTCTTTGGCAAAAGCTAGTATTAAATGTTCAATAGAAATATATTCATCACCAAACTCTTTGCGGTATTGTTCAGCGCGATCGAGCAGCGTCTCTAAACTGTGTCCGATGTATACCGAACCACTGCTAGCCCCCGATACTTTGGGCTGACGGTTGATGAAGTCGATAGTGCGCTCGTGTAGTTTTTGAACATTTACCCCGGCTTTGTTGAAAATAGAACTGGCGAGTCCTTCCTGTTTTAATAGCGCTGGCATCAAATGTTCGCTCTCAATCTGCTGATGCTGAAACTGCTTGGCAATTTCGGGAGTCCGAACAAGGGCTTCCCAGGCTTTTTCGGTAAATTGCTCGGGATTGGTTGGTTGCATAATCGTGCCCCTTAGCTGAGAAATAAATTATTTTGTTAACGCTCTTAATTACGAATTTGTAATTCAGCACGGTAGGCGCGCAGTTGCGCCTTGAGTTGGGCAATTTCAGTTACCATATCTAGCACCATTGCTGCTCCGACCCAATTCAAGTTCAGATCGCGGTGCAACCTTTGAATCTGCACAACGCGAAATATATCCTGTCGGCGCAGCATGATTCCTACAGGTTCAATTAATCCCAGGCGGGCAAATCGTTCTAGCAATAAAACCGAGGTTTGGGTGAGGTAGGCGGCTTGCTCGAAACTATAGAGGCGATCGCCTGCTTCTGTCCACACCAAGCAAGACAAACTCAGGTTAGAACTCATAACTGCACCTCCGTTAAGCCCTGACGGGAATTAAAACTACTGACCTGCCGCAATTTTTCATAGCACTCTCTTTCCTTAGGACTCAAATCTTTGGGTGTCACAATTTTTAAACGCACGATCAAAGCGGTACGATTACCTTTTGGATCGCGCCAGCCCTTGCCACGTAGCCGGAGTGCTTGGCCGGAATCCACACCGGCTGGAATCGTCATCGTTACCTTGCCATCAGGCGTAGGAACATCTATTTGTGCGCCAAGCACTGCTTCTTCTGGGCTGACAGGTACTTCACAGGCAAGATTGTCGCCCTCAAATTTGAAGAAAGGATGAGGCAATAATTCAATCGACAGATAAAGATCGCCGCGTTGCTGGTTAAAAGGACTTATCTGTCCTTTGCCTTTTACCCGAATGCGGCTTCCCGGTTTCACACCGGGCGGAATACGAACAGTGATGGTTTCTCCATCAATTTGTAGCCGCTTCTGTGTACCGTGAAACGCTTCAGAAAAAGTGAGAGCGATCGCCGCTTCTGTATCCTGTGCGGGAACATCAGTGAAGCGGCCGAAAGGGTCTTCTCCATAGCCAAAGTCGGCGTATTCCCGGAATCCTTCTGGTCTTCTTGTAGTGCGATAATTAGCTGTGCGCTGTTTTGTACGACCGCCACTGCGACCTAACCCTCCCAGCAATTCATCAATGAAATCATTAAAGTTGCCATACTGGCTAAAGTCATAACCTTGTGTACCCGCCCCTCTGGGTGGAGGTGCACCCGCCGCAGCCTGTTGCCAGTACTGACCATACTGGTCATACTTCTGGCGTTTTTCCGGGTCGGACAGCACTTCATTAGCTTCGTTAATTTCTTTGAACCGCGCTTCGGCTTGCTTATCGTTAGGATTTAAGTCCGGGTGATATTTCCGTGCCAATTTCCGGTAGGCTTTTTTGATATCCTCCGGAGTGGCGTTCTTACTGACACCCAGAATTTCGTAATAATCTTTGAAATCAGTTGCTGCAACCATCAGCACCTCTTGAGATTAACGCGATGGGACGGGTGGGCAGAGGAGCAGAGGGAGATAAAATTCCTCACTCTTATACAGGCAAGGGTTCATCGCGTCTCTACTTCTAATTCTTGTACAGACGCGATTAATCGCGTCTCCTGGCTTCTGCCCTTTTCGAGGAATCATCTGGTTTAACGACTTCGGATACTCGGTTGAAGAAACTAAAGAATTGTTCCTGAAGCTTGGCAAATGCAACTGTTGTGTTCTCACGTGCCTTAACTTGCCGCTCTAGATTTCTAATTGCTTTGTCAAATTCTGCATACTCGCGATCGCCTCTGGCATATCCTAGTTCTTGAGCTAACTTAAGTTGGGCACGAGCATCTTCTAGCAACCTCTGTGCTGCGTCGCGATCCTTCTCTGCTAAAGTAACCGCAGTCACTAGATCGGTATGGGCTTTGACTAGCGGCAGGGGTCGAGCTTGTTCTGTGACCACTAAAGTTGAGAGCGCAAGTTGCAGCACGCCTTTGGCTTCATCAATTTTGCCTTCGTTCAACAACCGAGCTGCCTGCTTGGTAGCATCTGGATATCTCTCTAATGGCAGATTGACGATTGCTGTGCGAATCTCGCTCATCAAGTTGTTCAACAGTTCGCGAGCCGCCGGAAAATCTTCTGCATTTACAGCAGACTTAACTTGTTTGCGAATTCGGTCAACCAAATTAAAATCCTGAGGGGCAAAATCGAGGATCGCTACCTCAGCCGCCACCGGAATTAGAGCTAGTTTAGGGTATTGTGCCACCAGTATGTCAATTTTTCCAGTTGCTCGTTCTAGGGCAGCAATTGCTTCTTGAGTCTTTCCCCGCTCAATGGCAGCGATCGCTTTTTTAGTTTCTTCGATTGCGGCGATCGCTTCTCGATCCAGTTTACTTTCAGCCTCAGCTGTTGCCTGTTGCCTCTCCTTTTCAAGCTCCTGCTGAAGACTAGTATCAAGCTGATTTAATGTTTCAGGAGATACCGCAGCAGAGCTAACTGCATGAACGGGAGCGATGAATAAAAGCGAGGAGAAAAGAATACCCACTAACAGGACTTGCAGCCTTCTAAAGAATCTGTGATATCGGTTCATGATTATTCTCCTGATTTGTAAACTTGCTTTGCGCCTGGGATAGATACCTTTTTCGCCGCGATCGAACATCTGTACCTTTTTGGGTCTAAGGATTATTCAGGTTTTCCGCTACAACGCCACTTGACGCCAGTCGCTACAACGCGCTTAACCCGACGCTAAGTGCTTTATGCCGGGAAACCCTTTCGGCAGTTCCTTCTGGGAGAAACCCCCAAGAACGGACTGCCTCACCACCGCAGTGGCTCCCCCACACCCCCATACCCTTATACCCTTTCTTTGGTCACAAGCGTGCTGTAGAGAGCTGACTTTGGGTTTGCTGACTTTCATGAGATGGTCTGTTGACTCTGGACACCCGGTTGAAGAAACTAAAGAACTTTTCCCGGAGTTTGGCAAATGGACTTTCTGTTTTCTCCTTTGCCCTGATTTGCCGCTCAATGTCTCTGATTGCCCGGTCAAGTTCTTTGTACTCGGGATCGCGTCTAGCATAGCCCAGTTCTCTCGCCAGCTTGAGTTGGGTGCGAGCATCTTCCAGCAACCGCAGTACTTGGTCCCGATTTTGCTGGTCCTGATTTTGCTGGTCCTGTCCCTGAGCAGCTAAAGCCATTGCAGCAGCTAGTTCAGTAAGGGCATTAATCAGTGGAATGGGTCGAGATTGTTCTGTCACCACCAGAGTTGAGAGTGCCAGTTGCATTACCGCTCTGGCTTCATCGGTTCTCCCTTGATGCAACAATCGGGCGGCCTCCTTCATGGCATCAGGATACGTCTCAAGTGGCAGATTGACGGTTGATGTGCGAATCTCACTCACTAGGTTGTGCAACAATGCACGCCCAGTCGGAAAATCTTCCTCATTCACAGCCATCTTAGCTTCATCGCGAATTGGCTCAATCAAATCAAAATCCCGAGGGGCAAGATCGATAATGGTTATCTGAGTTGACACAGGAACCAGAGCCAGTTCAGAGTAGCGTGCTAGGAGAATATCAAGTTTTCCAGTTGCCCGTTCCAGAGCTTGAATGGTTTCCTGAGTGTTTTCCCGATCGATGGCGTTGATTGCATTGCGAGTTTCTTCGAGCGCGGCGATTGCGTCCCGATCTAAGGAACTTTGAGCCTCATTCGTTGCCTTTTGCCTCTCCTGTTCAATCTCCTGCTGAGATTGAGGATTGGGCTGATTCAATGTCGTAGAGTTCATAATCTTCTCCTTGTTTGTTAATTTGTTTTGGGTTTAGAATAGGTGTTTTTTTCATCGCGATCGAACAATTGTTCGATCTACTTCTAAGCCTTCACTAGCCCATTAGTTTTTCCTTTGGTCTTGTACCAGAGGCTTCTCCCCTGCTCCACTCGGACTGCTCCCTTGCCCCTTTGTTGGTTGCAGGCGAGCTACAGCATTGGAAGCACGTGGGGACGGGGACCGGGCGGGAAAGCTTTATCGATCCGATCGAGCTCGGCTTCGGTCAACTGGAGATCCCCAGCCCCGGCGTTTTCGGCTGCGTGCTCGGGGCTAGAGGCCTTGGGGATTGCAAAGAGCAAGGGCCGCCGCACTAGGAACCGAAGCGCAACCTGGCGAGGGGTCGCGTTGTGTGCGGCGGCGATTTCCTGCAGCACGCGGCCTCCGGTCGTGTGCGGATCTGGGAAGTGCCCGTGACCGAACGGGCTGTAGGCGACCACGGCGACGCCATGCTTCTCACACCAAGGAATCACGGCATGCTCGATCGCGCGCTCTTTCAAATGGTAAAGAACCTGGTTGCAGACGAAACGACCCTCGCCAGCGATCGCCCGGGCATCTTCAAGGTCGGGCAGATCGAAGTTGCTCACTCCCCAGGAGAGAATCTTCCCCTCGTGCTGAAGCTGCTCGAAGGCAGCGATCGTCTCCTCCAGTGGGTGTTGACCGCGCCAGTGCAACAGATAAGAGTCCAGCCGATCGGTATGAAGTCGAGCGAGCGATTTCTCGCAAGCTACGATCGTCCCTCTGCGAGAAGCATTTCCAGGAAGAACCTTGGAAACCAGGAAAACCCGATCGCGTCGTCCAGCGATCGCCTCGGCGACCACCTCCTCGGCGCTGCCGTACATCTGTGCCGTGTCGATGTGGGTCATGCCGAGATCGAGTCCTTGGCGCAAAGCGGCGATCGCAGAGGCGCGGTCACCATTGTCGATGTACCAGGTTCCTTGACCGATCGCTGCGACCGCGCGCTGAATGGAACCGAATCGACGCTGTTCCATATTTGTCCTCCTGGCTAAATTCGTTGCTTTTACAAGTTGACGAGGGTCTTCTGAGCGATCGGCTTGACTTTTGTGCTGCGTAATTAGCGAAACTCGATTCATGGGAAAGCCAGTTCGCCTAAGCTGCTGTAGTGCTGCTTCTGCACAAGCGTGATTTTGAAACAAACCTGCTGCCGCAGTCCGAAGAATTGGATTCATATCACGGTTCTTCTTAGTGTTAAATTAGTTGATGCTGGCGACTGAGCCGCCATCTACTCGATAGTTTGATCCAGTCACAAAAGAAGTCGCTTCAGACGCTAGAAAAACCACAACTGCCGCAACCTCTTCGGGTTTTCCCGCACGTTCAAGCACCAGATTCGGTCGATTTTGGTGTAAAAACTCGACTTCTGCTTGTTGTTGGGAAATGCCTTTACTTTTAGCTTGTTGTTCCAGCATTTTGTCAACCATTGGGGTTTCGATAAACGCAGGCGAAACAGCATTCACTAAAATCCCATCTTTGGCATAAGCCTTTGACAAGCTTTTCGTCAAATTAATCAAAGCGGCTTTCGAGGCGTTGTAGTGAGGCATAGTCGGATCAGGTTGAATTCCAGACTCTGAGGCTAAGTTAATAATCCGTCCCCATTTCTGCTGCTGCATGTGCGGTAAGGCAGCACGAATGAGTTGTACGGTCGAGAATAAGTTAATTTTGAAGACCTCAAGCCACTCCTCGTCAGAAATTTGCTCAAACACCTGCGTTTGACCCAGGGTTCCGGTGATATTTACTAGGATGTGAACTACGCTAAATTTGTCAATCGTGCGATCGACAAGTGATTGCATTGCTTGAGACTGCGTGGCATCTTCGGCGATCGATTCCGCAATTCCGCCCCTCTGACGAATCGAGTCAGCAACTTGCTCAAGGTGAGCTTCACTTCTAGCGCTGAGTACAACCCGACACCCTTCTTGAGCAAGCGCGATCGCAACTGCTTTGCCTAATCCTTGGCTCGCCCCGGTCACGATCGCAACTTTATCTTTAAGTCCCAGTTCCATTCAGTTCTCCTGGATAATCAAACGTGCAAAACGAGATCGATGAAGTTGATACAAATTAGAATGCTGAGCGGAATCAGTTGACCCCAAACAATTGCCCTAATCGCCGCCTTTAGGTTGGCAAATTTAGTTTTCAGGCCTTCCGAGATTGAATAAACTTGCTGAGCTAGATTCTTGGGGCTGAAGGTCTAGCTTTTAGTGGTGGTACACGTCGATATGACCCGATGAAGCTACGATCAGCCGCGATCGAACTCCTGCTGAAGCAAAGCTATATCAATCACAAAGCGGTATCGAACATCTCCTTTCAACATTCGCTCATAGGCTTCATTAATTTGCTGAATCGGAATAACTTCAACATCCGAGACAATGCCATGTTCTCGACAAAAATCGAGGACTTCCTGAGTTTCAGCAATACCACCAATCAATGATCCAGCCACGCTGCGACGGTGAAACGCGACTTGGCTATTGTTCAATCCTGGCTCTAATGGTTCTAGTGCGCCGACTAGAGTGAGCGTAGCATCGCGCTTGAGCAGATTGATGTAAGGATTGATGTCGTGCGAGGTCGGAATCGTACTGAGAATGTAGTCAAAACTGAGTTGGTGTTGACTCATTGCGTCTCGATCGGTCGAGAGTACGACATCATCTGCACCTAAGCGACGAGCATCCACTTCTTTTTCTGGCGAAGTAGTAAACACCGTGACATTGGCACCCATTGCTTTTGCTAGCTTAATTGCTATGTGTCCCAGTCCCCCTAGCCCAACAATCCCGACTTTTTGACCAGAACTAACCTTCCAGTGGCGTAGAGGAGAATAGGTAGTAACGCCTGCACATAGTAATGGTGCAACAGCTTTTAAGTCTAGATTCTCAGGCACTTTTAGAACGAATTTTTCAGTTACAACAAGGTTGTTGGAGTAACCACCGAAGGTGTTCGTGCCGTCTGGTTTTTGCGGTCCATTGTAAGTCGCTGTCCAGCCTTTCGGTCCTTCGCAGTATTGTTCTAATCCCTCTTTACACGGGGTACAAGACTGACATGAGTCGATCATGCACCCCACGCCTGCCAAATCGCCTGCTTTGAATTTAGTCACCGCTGATCCCACTTTGACCACTCTCCCAACAATTTCATGTCCAGGGAGACAAGGATAAACTGTGTTCTGCCATTCATTGCGAACCTGATGCACATCAGAATGACAAACACCACAGTACAAAATTTCGATCTGTACGTCCTTTTCCTCTGGTTCTTGGCGCTCGAATGCGAGGGGAGCAAGGGGAGTTTTCTCGTTCTGAGCCGCGTATCCAATGCTCTTGAGCATAAATGTCCTTCCTTGAGAATAAAACAGCTTAAGCTTCAATCCCAGTGCAAAAAAGTGGTAAGAGCTTCTGGCTACAAATTCGCGGATGCAAGGTTTTCCATCAATCGAATCACTGCGGAAAAATCTTCCTCGATGTTTTTGGCTTGGGCGATCGCATACACTTGTTGAGCAACCGCAGTTGCAGGCATGGGCACCGAACATTGGGCTGCCTGCTGTCGAACGAGATCAAAATCCTTGACCATCAATCGCAGCGCAAAATTGACCGGATACTCGTTTTGTTTAGCATTTTCAAGCTTGCCTCTGTGGGCTGGAGCTACCACTGCCATCTGTTCAAGGACATCTAGCAGCTTTGATCGTTCTAATCCGCTCTTTTCTCCTAACACAATCGCTTCTGCCAGTGCTTGCATTCCTACACCTAGTAACGTATTCACCACAAGCTTCATTGTTGCTCCCATGCCGACCGCTCCCATGTGGAAGCTCGCCTTTCCCAACACCTCAAAAATCGGTTTGCACTGCTGATAAATCGCTTCATCTCCGCCCACTAAAATCAATAAACTCCCTTCTTTGGCTTGTGGGACACTGCCGGATACGGCGGCATCAATCATGGCTAGATTTCTCTGTTGGGCCGCTTGGTGAATTCGTTGGGACGTTTGGGGCGCAACCGTACTCATATCAATCAGAATGGTATTGGCGTTCGCTCCCGAAATTGCACCATTTTCGCCGAGCATCACTGCCTCAACGGCGGCATCATTCGCAACACAAGAGATAATGACATCACAACGAGATGCCAGCGTTTTCGGTGAATCTGCGATCGCTGCCCCTTGTTGAGTGAAAGACTGAGTTTTTTCAGAACTGCGATCGTAGACCGTCAAGAGATAGTTCGCTTTGAGCAGTTGCAGCGCCATACAACTCCCCAAGCTGCCGAGTCCAATAAAGCCGATCTTAGGTTTGTCGGTTGCCATAGTGATTTGCTTAGAAAGGATAAACACGCGGAGTCCGCTGCACCGTGATCCAATGGTCAGTGGTAAATTCTTCGATCGCCCAACTTCCCCCAAATCGCCCAATTCCACTGTTCTTCTCGCCACCAAACGGAGCGTTGGGCAGATCGTTCACGGTCTGATCGTTAATATGAGTCATGCCTGCTTCGACTTGCAGCGCGAACTGCAATCCCCGTTGCTCATCGCGGGTAAAGACAGCGCTCGACAATCCGTACTCTGTACTGTTAGCTACCTGTAATGCCTCGGCTTCATCTCGAACTTTAATCAGTGGAGCAACAGGTCCAAACAACTCCTCCCGCGCAACCGTCATTTGATTGGTCACACCAACAAACACATGAGGAGGTAGCACTAATCCCTCTGGATCGCCGCCCAACAGTTGACGCGCACCTTCTTGATGGGCGGATTGGATATGCTTCATCAGAGAATCTAACTGCGCTTGATCAATGATTGGACCAATGGCGGTATCGGGATCATTGGGGTCGCCTACTTTGAGTTGGCGAACGCGATCGACAAAGCGATCGACAAATTCATCATGCACCCGCTGATCGATAATGAAACGATTGATGCTCATACAAATCTGACCCGCATTCAAGAACTTGCCAAACACCGCAGCATTGACGGCAAGCTCCAAATCCGCATCATCGAGCACCACAAATGGACTACTGCCACCGAGTTCGAGTGAGACTCGTTTCATCAAGGGGCTACTCATGGCAAGTTGTCCGATATGTCGCCCTGCTTTTGTTGATCCGGTAAAGGTAATCACACGCGGAATGGGGTGCGCGATAAATGCGTCGCCAATCTCACTGGCTTTTCCAGCAATCACACTAAACACACCTTCAGGAAGTCCAGCTTCCTCATAGATTTTGGCAAGAATGAAGCCACCAGAGATCGGGGTCATGGACGGTGTTTTTTGTACCACGGCATTGCCAACTGCCAACGCAGGCGCGATCGAGCGATTAGCAAGATGTAGCGCAAAATCCCAGGGGCTCACCACTCCTACCACTCCGACAGGTTGGCGATACACTCGGCTTTCTTTTCCAGGTAGATCAGAAGGCAGGATCTGACTGTCCGCCTGATAGGGAGCCGCTATCACTTGTTGCATCAGTGCATAGGCAGACTGCCATTCCAACATCGCTTTACTCCGTGGACTGCCTGCTTCCCGAATCAGCCAGGACACAATTTCTTCTTGACGAGCGTTCATGATTTCAGCCGCCCGCTGCATCACCTGCGATCGCTCACTCGGCAGAGCTTTTGCCCATTCGATCTGAGCTTTCTTAGCCGTTTGATAAGCCTCATCAATGTCTTGCTCACTCGCTGCTTGATATTCTGCAATCGGAGCTTGATGGTAAGGATCAACAGATGTAATTTTGTGCTCAGAATGACCTTGCACCCATCTTCCGCCAATGAATAAGCGATCGAGTCCTGCATAAGCAGGTGGGCTGTCAGGAGACTGAGGCGTTTTTCTAGGAGCGATTGCTGTCATGAGAAAATCTCCTTGAGAATGAGGTCTTGATCGTTGCGACTATCGCTCATACACGCCCACGAGCCGCGTTTGCTCGATGACGTGGGTTTCGATCGCAGCTAATAGTTGTTCGCGATTCAGATTCGGCTTGAGATCGAGGGTGGTATCCAGGGCATAAAGCCAGAAATAGTAGTGGTGTAACCCGTGTCTCGGAGGTGGGGAAAGTTCCGTGTATCCAGGCTAATTCGTACTCTTGATGCCTTCTGTGAACTTGCTACCACTCGCTTTTGCAATGCGATCGCCTCGGCGACCACCTCCTCGGCGCTGCCGTACATCTGTGCCGTGTCGATGTGGGTCATGCCGAGATCGAGTCCTTGGCGCAAAGCGGCGATTGCGGAGGCGCGAGCGCAGCGATCAATGTACCAAGTCCCTTGACCGATCGCTGCCACCTCACGCTTTGTGGAACCAAACCGACGCTGTTCCATGCTTGTTCTCCTGATTAGATTCTTTTCTTTTGCAAGTTAGCAATTACACTTCGTGTACACTGCGCGATTACACTCTGTGTACGCTGCGCGAACGCGTCGATGCGATCCTCACTCTCCATCCTCAGGCTCGTTCCTGATGTCGGTCAGGCTTAGGGCGAGATCGCGATCCGGTTTTCCACCGAGGTGATTCCTGGTGCCGACCACGCTGCCCGCTCCGCCTCTTGCCTCTCAGCCCAAGAGCGCACCGCCCCCCTCAGGATGACCTTGCTCCCCTCCACCTCGACCGCGATCCGCAGCGCGTCGGTCTCCGCGCTGCGCACCAGCGCCTGCTCAATTTTCTGCTTGAGTTCCGACGGCGACACGCGGGGCTTGATGGTGAGCAAGTTGGTCACCCCCTTGACGCCTTTCAGGCGGCGGACAACTCGCTCGGCATCGTGCTTCTGGTACTCCCACTCGACCACACCCCTGAGCGTGACCCAGCCCTTGGAGACCGTGACGTCGAGATTATCGATGGACACGCCGGCATCCCACTCCAGCGCATGAATGGCGGCTGCGGCAATGTCGGCGTCAGTGCGCTCGGCAGAGACCGGCAGCCGAACCTCGATGTCGTTGGCCACGGCCAGTACGCCACGGACGCGGTGGGCAGCTTCTTCGGCAGCCCAGCGCTTGTAAAAGGAATCGACCCAGCCTGTGAGCGTAACAACACCGTCTTTGACGGCCACGCCGATTTCGGTAGACTGGACGCGGGAATCCCACTTCAACTCATTCAGCACATCCTTTTGGATTTCCTCGTCAGTTTGGGTTGCGGTTGCAGTTGTCATGGTTGTTTCTCCTTACGGTCAAATTTCATTGAATGGCTGCGGTGACTGCTTCTTTGGTTACGCCTCATCCTGCTCTATGCGGCTTTCTTCGTGCTGCCGTGCGGGTCGATGACGAACTTCTTCGGCGAGCCATCGCTAAATATCCGGTAAGCCTCCGGTGCTTGGTCGAGCGAGATGATCTCGGTGTTCACGACTTCGCTCAAGTAAGGCATCCGGTCCCACAGGATCGCCATCATCAGTTGGCGGTTGTATTTCATGATCGGAGCTTGTCCTGCCGTCAGCGACGGCGACTTGATCCACGCCTTGCTGAAGGTAAGGGGGAGCAGACCTTGCTTGGCCATGTCGGTCTTGGCTCCAGGATCGGCATCGGTGTAGATGCCGGGGATGCCCATCGCGCCCCCCGCCCGGACCACTTCAAACAGGGTGTTAAGTATCGCTTCTGAATGCTCTTCTCCGTCTTCCCGTCCGTAGCCATGCGCCTCAAGACCCACGCAGTCCACTCCGGAATCGACTTCCCTCTCTCCCAAGATTGCTTCAATCTGGTCGGCAACTGGCGTATCTTTCCTCGTGTCTACGGTTTCGTAGCCCGCTTTTTTCACCAGGTCTAACCGCTCCTGGTTTCTGTCGCCCACAATGATGCAGGACGCGCCCAAGAAGCGAGCACTGGCAGCGGCACAGCGACCCACTGGACCTGCGCCAGCGATGTAGACCGTCGATCCCGACCCGACCCTTGCTTCTATGCAGCCGTGAAAGCCGGTCGGCAAGATGTCTGAGAGCAGCGTCAGATCCCTGATCTTTGACATTGCTTGGTCTTTGTCGGGGAACTTTAAGAGGTTCCAGTCGGCGTAGGGAACCATGAGGTATTCGGATTGCCCGCCCTGCCAGTCGCCGAGGTTGAAGCCGTAAGCTCCGCAGTCTACTTCGGGGTTGACGTTCATGCAGACGTCGGTGTGACGCTCCTTGCAGTTGCGGCAGCGTCCACAGGAGACGTTAAATGGAACAGAACAAAGATCGCCAACATGAATAAACTGCACGTCCCGACCCACTTCGATCACCTCGCCAGTCATCTCATGTCCCAATTGCATTCCTACAGGAGCCGCAAACCGACCGTGATAGATGTGCTGATCGCTGCCGCAGATGTTTGTTGTTACGATCTTGAGAATCGCTCCGTGATCGGCTTTGTTGCCACGAGGATCGATGAGTTTTGGGAAATCAAGATTTTTAACCTCGACTTTCCAAGGACCCATATAGACTACTCCACGATTGCTTACCATAGCTTGTTCATCCTCTTTTTATGATTTGAACTACTAAATTTCATTTCAGGTTCCCTCAGCTAGTTTCACGGGGCGCAACAACATCGCATTGGCTGCCACAAGTACTCAAGGGAGGAAAAAAGAAAGCCCACGATCAAAACTTGCAGCCCTTTAAGGAGTCAGCGATCTCAGTTCATGATGGTTCTTCTAGTTTTTTAAGTTGTTTTGTGACTGGAATAAGTGCCTTGTTCATCGCGATGGGCTACGCCCCACCGTAGGTGATCGCAACTCTGGAAATTTACGATATGACTTTAGACTTGGAATAAGTGCCTTGTTCGTCGCGATCGAACACCTGTTTGACCCGATCCCAAGCCTTCGTCAAGACATTATCTTTTCCATTGGCTTCTCGGAACGACCGATTGTAGGTATCAACAAAAGTTTTTTGCGCGTCGTCCGACAGATTTGCTCTAATTTCTGGTGAAATCTGCTCATTATCTGCCAGTTCACCTTCTGGTTGACGGGGAATCTTCATGTCAGTGATAGCGACTTCTTCCGCACCCGCACTTTCTAACAGTGAGACAACTTCGTCTGCTTGTTCTTGTGGCACTTCCGCGACCAGTAAAAACTCACCTGTTTTCAGGCGTGTTTCGTAAACAGCAGCTTTGTCCTCCGGCATACCCATTGCGATTAAGGCAGATCCAATGCCTGCTCCCAAGGAACCATATAAAGCACCGCCTGCCGCTCCTAATAATGCTGCTCCCAAAGGGCCTGCTGCTACTACGGTTCCTAAAAAGGGAATGAACAACACGCCCACACCCGTAAGTAAAGCCAAGATAGAACCAAATAGCGATCCAAAAATCGCTCCGGTGGCGAGTCCATCCAAGATCACATCTTGTTTAGTCACAAATCCGGAGATACGAGTTTCGGTGTGGAAGTCGCGACCAATAATCGAAATGTTATCTTTGGGAACGCTGCGATCGATTAGACGCTCAACCACTTCTTGCATCTTCTTCTCATCTTTGATGATAGCAGAGACACTTTTGAGGGCGGTTTTTTCAGATGTAGAAATCATAAAAATTACTCCAAATTAAAAAGCTAGATAATATCACGAAATGTGACGCAGATTTAAGGAAGCGGGGATAGGAAGAGAGTATTTGATAATTTCACTGCGTCACCCTCTGGGTGACGCACGCAGGCTCGTTAAAGCAGTTCCTTTAACTCTGGGAACCAAAGCAACGGACTGCTCGCTGCGTCTTGTTACTTTTGTTCCACAAAGTCTGCATCGATGACATCTTCACCGCCGCCTTGACGGTCTGTAGAAGTACCACCGTTTGGAGATGCACCTGCTTGTGAGTAAACCGCAGTGCCGATTTGCATCAGGGCTTGTTGAATTTCGTTGGTGAGAGACTTCATGCGATCGATGTTGTTCTGCTCAATTGCCTGACGCAAGTCTCGAATTAAGCCTTCCACGCGGGACTTGTCTGCTGGTGGCACTTTGTCGCCCAAATCCTGAAGTTGTTTCTCGGCTTGATAGGCAACAGAATCTGCCATGTTTTTGGTATCAATTTGTTCGCGCCGCCTACGGTCTTCTTCCGCATTGCGCTCGGCTTCTTTCACCATCCGTTCTACTTCAGATTTGTCCAGGGTGGACGCACCTGTGATGCTAATAGACTGTTCTTTACCTGTGGCTTTTTCTCTGGCAGTTGCTGACAGAATCCCGTTAGCATCAATGTCAAAAGTAACTTCGATCTGTGGCATACCTCTGGGAGCTGGAGGAATCCCATCTAGTCGGAAGGTTCCCAGGCTCTTGTTGTCGGATGCCATTTCGCGTTCACCTTGCAGAACATGGATTTCTACGTTTGTTTGTGCGTCAGCCGCCGTTGAGAACACCTCAGACTTCTTCACTGGGACAGTGGTATTGCGCGGAATAATCTTGGTCGTCACACCACCTAGAGTTTCAACACCCAGCGACAACGGCGTGACATCTAGGAGCAGTACGTCTTTTACCTCACCCCCAAGCACACCCGCCTGAATTGCTGCACCCACTGCTACGACTTCATCCGGGTTGACACCCTGGTGTGGGTCTTTGCCTATTATCTGCCGTACCAGTTGCTGGACAGCTGGCATTCGAGTTGCACCACCCACTAGGATGACTTCGTCAATATTTGCGGGACTCAGTTTAGCATCGCGCAGAGCTTGTTCGACAGGAATGCGGCTGCGATCGAACAAGTCGGCGCACATTTGCTCGAACTGTACCCGCGTTAAGGTCATATCTAGATGTTTCGGGCCTTCCGGGGTTGCGGTAATAAAAGGTAAGTTAATGTTCGTCTGTGTTGCGCCTGACAGTTCAATTTTGGCTTTTTCTGCTGCTTCGGTGAGGCGTTGCAGGGCTTGTTTGTCTTTACGGAGGTCGATGCCTTCGTTACGCTGGAATTCGGTTGCTAGCCAGTCTACAATTCTCTTATCAAAGTCATCACCGCCCAAGTGGGTGTCGCCACTGGTAGCTTTCACTTCAAACACACCATCACCCACTTCTAGGATAGACACGTCAAACGTTCCACCACCTAAGTCAAAGACTAGGATGGTTTCATTGGTTTTTTTGTCAAGTCCGTAGGCGAGGGCAGCCGCCGTTGGCTCGTTGATAATTCGCAGAACTTCAATCCCGGCAATTCTACCGGCATCTTTGGTAGCCTGCCGTTGAGAGTCATTGAAATAGGCAGGGGTGGTAATTACCGCTTGCCTCACTGGTTCCCCCAGATATGTGCTGGCATCATCTATTAGCTTGCGGACTACCTCAGCCGCGATTTCTTCGGGTGAAAATTCCTTGTTCAGAGCGGGACAGTGTAGCTTGACATTGCCATTACTGTCACGTACTACTTTGTAAGTAACTTGTTTTGCCTCTTGGGTGACTTCATCATACCTGCGCCCGATGAACCGCTTCACAGAATAAAAAGTGTTTTCTGGGTTCATTACACCCTGGCGCTTGGCAATTTGCCCGACAAGTTTTTCGCCCTTCTTGGTGTAGGCAACCACAGACGGAGTTGTGCGACCACCTTCTGTGTTCGGAATAACGACGGGTTGTCCGCCCTCTATTACAGCTATACAGGAGTTGGTAGTTCCTAAATCAATACCAACGATTTTTGCCATCGTCAGCAACCTCCTTCAAAGATTAAGATAAAAAATTAAGAGTCTGGATTTAGGACAAGTTGAATAAATGGTATTAAGAAGGCAGAGGGCAGAAGGGGAAACCCCATAAATAAATTTAGGGGATTTAACAACGGCTTCTGAAAGTAAGGATTTCCCGACTTGAGCAAACTGGCGTGGGCTTGTGACCTTTTGTCAGAGGGAAGAATCTATCCTTGAACCTTCTGCTCTCTGGCTCCTTAGCACTCAGGATTCAGCTGCGTTTTCAATTGCGGCTAACAATGCGCGGAGGTCGTAAGAGCCATCGTGGCGCACACCGTTGATGAAAAAAGTCGGCGTGCCGTTGACCCCGCTCTGGATTCCGCTGAGTAAGTCTTCGCGTATCTTGGCTACGTGGGCGTGCTCGGCGAGTTCGTGACTCAACCGAGGCACATCAAGACCGAGGTTAGCGGCATATTCTATTAGATGTTTGCGATCGAGCGCCTGTTGATGTTCAAAGAGATGGTTGTGCATCTCCCAGAACTTACCTTGCGCCCCAGCTGCCTCTGCTGCTTCTGCTGCCTGCTCGGCGTGGGGATGTATGCTAGTTAACGGGAAGTGTCGGTAGACAAAGCGCATGAGATCCCCGGTCAACTGCTGGAGTTCTTTGACGATGAAATGGGCACGACCGCAATAGGGGCACTCATAGTCGCCGTATTCCACGAGGGTGACGGGTGCGTTTTTTGGCCCTCGGATATGGTCGCGTTCACCTTCAGGTGTGCCGAAGGCATCGCTAACTGGGAGGCTAAGTTCGCCTGTTGCTGTTGTAATCATGTTGTCACCTCCTGCTCTTAAGGGAGTGCTTTGGAAAACATTGCGTCACTGCCCTTGCCCGTTGCCTCTGTGCCCGTCACCTAAGTTTACTTTCACAACCTTGTTCCTATCTTCTTCAGCCTTGGGCAGCCTCAGCTTGAGAATGCCATCTTTGTATTCTGCTTGCACCCGATCGTGCTGGACACGGGTAGGCAACGGAATTACGCGCTGAAACCTGCCATAGCGGAATTCGGTGCGGGTGATGCCTCTTTCTTCCGTTTTGATTTCTGATTTCCGCTCACCGGAAATAGACACTGCCTCTGGCGATACCTGCACATCTAGGTCTTTGGGGTCTACACCGGGAATTTCTACCTTGAGATGAACCGCATCGGGGGTTTCTTGAATCTCTGCAGAGGGAATAAAGGCAATGCCTTCTTCTTCTCTACGACCTGTCGGTGCTATCTCATCAAACAAGCGGTTTAACTGCCGCTGCAAACTTTCAACTTCTCGGAAAGGTTCCCAACGAACGAGTGTCATAATTTTAAGTCTCCTGATGATCTATACTTGGGTGTTTAGAATTTTGCATTAGACTGGGTTTTGTCAGTCGCTGAAACAGCGTTGCTATCATTGCCAGTGCTGAATTCTGTTCACACTATAAAGAAGAAATCTAAGAACTTTCTGAGGAAATTATGATGATTGGGGATTGGGACAAGGCAAAATTGTAAGGGGAAAAACAAATAACTTCCCTTTAACCTTTCTCAGTTACGCCAGTTCGCTCAACGGGGGAAACCCTCCGAAGTTGCCCCACTTGGTGAGGAAGTTTACTCGACATAGCTAATAAGATTTGGTTGGCTCTCTTGGATATTTCCGATTAAACCATCGTCGTACAGTAAAACGCGGTACAATGGTATCACGTCTCATTAAGATTATGCCAACCGCCATCTGGGGGAATCATATGATCCGCCAAAGGAGGCCCCCAGCTATGGGGTGCGTATTCGTAAACAGGGGTTGCTTGATCTAGAATAGGAGCGACAATTTGCCACTGTGCTTCTACCTCATCTTGGCGAGCAAACAACATGGAGTCGCCTTTCATGGCATCTTCAAAAAGCCGCTCGTAGGGATTCATTTCATTGCCATGCTCGACTTGAGCGACTAGTCCGACTTCGCTACCCACCATTCCGTCGCCTGGGGTTTTAGAGCGAATGCCGATCGCAGTCAGCACATTTGGACTAAGACGAAAGTAAAAATAATTTGCTAATCCAAAGGCACGCTCGCCAAAAACATCCTGCGGCGGACGCTTGAGCCTGACCACAACTTCAGTAGTTGTACTCGGTAAACATTTGCCTGCACGAATATAAATCGGAACGCTAGCCCAGCGCCAAGTATCAATGTTGAGCTTAACCGCTGCGAAGGTTTCGACCTTGGAATCAGGAGCTACACCAGGTTCCTGGCGATAGCCCTTGTACTGCCCGCGCACTACATTTGAGGGTTCGATTGGATCTATGGATTTGAGCAATCGCGCTCTTTCATCTCGGATGGCTTCATGCTGCTCGTTGATGGGCGGATCAATCATTAAACACGCCGTCACCTGAAGTAGATGATTTTGCACCACATCCCGAATAGCGCCTGTCTCTTCATAAAACTGTCCCCGTCCATCGATGCCAAATTTTTCAGCCATCGTGATTTGGATGCTGGCAATACTGACGCGATGCCAAATCGGTTCGAGTAATGAATTGGCGAAGCGAGTGTAGAGAAGGTTTTGGACTGGTTCTTTTCCCAAGTAATGGTCAATCCGAAAAATATGACTTTCGGGAAAGATAGAGTGCAGAATGCAGTTCAGTATTTTAGCCGATTTTAGATCGCGTCCAAAGGGTTTTTCTACCATAACACGACCATTCTTTACACAACTTGATTGACCTAACCCTTCGACAACCGTCGCAAACAAACTGGGAGGAATGGCTAAGTAATACAGAGGAGCTTCAGCTATTTGGAGTACCTGGCATAATTTATCATAGGTGGCGCGATCGCTATAATCACCACAAATATAGTAAAGTAATGAACATAGTTTCTGGAAAGCTACCTCATCAACTCTGGCCTGTTCCTCTAGGCTCTTACGCACATAAGATTGTAATTGTTCGATGCTCCAATCTCGCCTACCCACTCCAATAATTGGAATGTCAAAATGACCGCGCTGAATCATCGCCTGTAAGGCAGGAAAGATTTTTTTGTAGGCTAAATCACTTGTGATCCCAAAAAATACCAGGGCATCGGAGAGTAAAGCTGCCATGATTAACCTCCATATCGACGCGGAGAGGGGAAGCAGGGGGGACTCGGGGCCCCCTCTGGGGATAGGGGGGAAAGGGGAGCAGAGGGGAAGAAAGCTGATTAAAATCCCCGCGTCATTGTTCCAGATGCCCACCGAACTCGTAGCGCAACGCAGAAATGAGTTTATTGGCAAAGTCTGATTGACCGCGAGAGCTAAATCGTGTGTAGAGGGCTGTACTAAGGACGGGAACAGGAACTCCTTCTTCAATGGCTGCCATTAGTGTCCATCGACCTTCTCCAGAGTCAGGTACGCGCCCCTCGAAATTGGCTAAGTCGGGGTCTTTGAGAAGGGCGATCGCGATTAAATCAAGTAACCAAGAACTAATCACGCTCCCCCTGCGCCACACCTCTGCTATATCTGCGAGATTAAAGTCGTATTGGTAGAATTCCGGATTTCGCAAGGGAGCCGTTTCTGCATCGACTTGATGCAATTGTTTCCCAATATTAGCATGGTGAAGAATGTTCAACCCTTCGGCATAAGCTGCCATGATGCCGTATTCAATGCCGTTGTGAACCATTTTGACAAAGTGCCCTGCACCGTGAGAGCCACAATGCAAATAGCCCTGTTCAGCCGTTCCCCCCATTAACTCACGACCAGGGGTGTGCGGTGCAGCTGATACACTAGGAGCTAGCGCTGCAAAAATGGGGTCAAGATATTTCACCACCGCCAATGCACCACCAATCATGAGACAGTAGCCGCGTTCTGCCCCCCAAATGCCACCGCTAGTTCCACAATCAATGTATTCAATTCCTTTGACTTTTAATTGATCTGCACGACGAATGTCATCAATGTAGTGAGAATTGCCACCATCAATGATAATGTCGTCAGCGTCTAGAAACGGCATGAGAGTTTCCATTTTTAGTAAGTCTCAGGTATGCCATCCCCGATGATAATGTCGTCAGCGTCTAGAAACGGCATGAGAGTCTGTAGGGTAGCATCTACTGTCGCGGCGGGTAGCATCAGCCAGACGGTGCGGGGTGGCGTGAGTGCTTCGATGAGTTCAACGAATAATGTTACACCACGGGCGATCGCTCCTTCCTGAACCAGCACCTCTGCTTTTTGTGGCTGACGAGTGTAGCCAATGATGGTATGTCCAGCCTGGGTTAGACGGTGTGCCATGTTAGCTCCCATTCGTCCTAGTCCTATCATTCCCAGTTCCATAACATCCCCTGTATTCAAGTGAGAAAAATTGGGAGTATCCATCCCGCAATAGCACCAATAGCGCAGATAGCTGTTAGAATCAGGAAAACCTCAGTTCGGCTAAACTCTATTTCCAGCAAATTTTCGACGGACTGGTCTAATGCCATATCCAGGGTAAAAATGCCAATCCAGGATAGAGCGATCGCTATTGCCCAGCCGAGGAATCCGCTTGATATCGATGCTCCAGTTAGAATCCATGCAGAACCGAATGTGAGAGATAACAATCCCGCCCAGACGGGAAAGCCAGTGAGTATGCATGCACGGACTGCGGCAATTGCCAAAATGAACATTGGTATTGCAATCGTCGAAAAATGGCGATTGAGCCAGAGAGTCCATCCCAATCCTCCATATCCCAGCATTAGCACCGTCAGCCAAACTAGACTATAGAAAAAATATTTCCAATAAAAATCTTTTGTTTCTGGTCGGTTATGGTCTTGTTCAAATGTAGTTACAATTTTGTTAACCATAGGTCTTATACCTTTCTACAAAGACGAATCAGTTAATCAAGCCTGAATCTAGGATTTGTCCAATTTTTCCCATTTCCTTATCTTCTTAACGAATCTGCCCTAACGTTAGTTGGCAAATCTAAGGAAAATCTGAGCAGATACTGATACTAAATTATGTTTAGAAACACTTATCTCTGCTTTCACAAAAGCATTGCTCTTTAAATGTCCTCATTTTTTGCTTAGATTATCTCGCTACAATTCCCACGTTGATCTAGTAATTAGCTCATGCTGCAAGAAGAACCCTGGAGAGTGAGATCATGACTAAACCGATTCAAATTCTGTTACAGACAACAATTCCCACCAATGAAGATGATTGGTATATTGGGCGATTCTCTTTGCTAAAGGACTATTTAGCTTCGTTAAAAAGTGACACTGGGGAACCCCTGTACCAAGTAACAGCAAGGGATCGAGAAAATACTGCTGAAAAAAACGATCCAGTTTTAAGTACGCTAGATAATTCAGATTTTGATGAACTGTGGCTGTTTGCTGTGGATGTAGGGGATGGCATAACTCCACAGGAGTGTCAGAGCATTAGTGCCTTCCGTCAGCGCGGCGGCGGTTTATTGGTCAGCCGTGACCATCAGGATGTAGGTTGTTCGGTTTGCAATCTTGGTGGTGTCGGCGCAGCGCATTACTTTCACAGTAAGAATCCCGATCCCGATCCCTCGCACCACTACCCTGATGACAGCTACACTCAGTATATTTCCTGGCCCAACTTCCATTCTGGGTTAAATGGTGACTACGAGAAAATTACTCCTATAGAACCTATTCATGACTTACTCAAGAATCCTACATCACCTTCTGAGGAGATTGAATTCTTTCCGGCTCATCCCCATGAAGGAGCCGTAGGTGTGCCTGCAAACGAGAAGAATGCACGAGTAATTGCCTTGGGTACAAGCTCAGTCTCCGGTCGGGACTTTAACTTAGTAATTGCTTTTGAAAGTACCCAGGATGAACAAGGAAATATTTTAGGACGTGCGATCGCTGAATCAAGCTTCCACCATTTCGCCGACTACAATTGGGATGTTGATATGGGCGCACCTAGCTTTGTAACCGAACCCCCTGGAGATGGGATGAAGCAAAACCCACAAGCCCTTGAACATATTAAAGCCTATGTGCGAAACTTAGCCCTCTGGCTGGCTCCTACCTCAAGTTAAAGGAAAGTTTCCCATCCTTAACCCTGTTATGTCACTTTAGGCGGAGGAAAAATAGAATTAAGGGTGAGATAGAAATATAAAAACTGGAGAAGTTAGTCTATAAACGATGGATTGTAGTTTAGCAAATCCTAAAGATAAATGAGGAATAGGAAAAACTGAAAGCCAAGGCTGAATTAAATTAAATAGGGTAAAAGGTTGAAGGATGAGACGGAGATTATTGAGAATATTCTTCCAACCTTTACCATTATCCCACCCAGGATGAGAAGCGAACTCTGATTGAGGTTCTGGGGGAGAAGGACGCATTTGTTCTGAATGAAGACTAACCATCAGGTAGGCACTACATACAATCTCCCACCATCGTTCAATATCTTCATAGCGAGTAAAACGATAATCTGCCCAACCTAATTCATTTTTACTTTGCTTTAAGCCATATTCCACCCAGGTTCTTAAACCGTAAAAATTCCCAACTTCTCTGGGAGTAATGTCTGGGTATTTACTCATAACATACCAAGTAGAGTTACCAGGTAAATTTTCACAGTCTGTGGTAATTTGCTAATACCTGTGTTCTTTACGTTTCCTATATATGATTTCACGAATAAACCGATTTTCACTGCATAAGTCAGAGAATACTCTTTGAAATCTTTGCCACTTTAAATATTGGGTGTACTGCCCTTTGAGCAAGTCTACAGAACGGTTTGAGCGTATTGCTACTAAATAATTTAGCCCCAGTTCATCTCATACAAGTACGCGGTTTGGGGCTGTGGTCCAGTGGGACAATTTGCAATGAAAAGTGCCTACCTACTGGGCGCAGAGCGTGTCATTGGTATCGCTCGCTTCCCGGAACGCCTGCAACTGGCAAAGGACTTCGCCAAAGCCGAGATCGTCAACTACGAAGAAGTGGATGTCCTCGAAGCGCTCAAGGAAATGACGGGAGGAATAGGTCCGGATGCCTGTATTGATGCAGTCGGCATGGAAGCCCACGGCAAAGGTCCAGAGGGGCTGTATGACAAAGCCAAACAAGCCATATGTTTAGAAACCGATCGCCCACATGTGCTAAGGCAAATGATGGCGTGTCGCAAAGGTGTTACCTTAGCCATCATGGGAGTTTATGGCGGCTTTGTGGATAAATTGCCGATGGGCGCAGCCATGAACAAAGCCTTGACCTTCAGGATGGGTCAGATGTTTGGTCTAAAGTATATTCCCAAGTTGGTGGAGCATATTTTGAACGGCGATGTTGACCCCTCGGCTGTGTTGACGCATCGCTTGCCTCTAACTGAAACAAAACAGGGCTTTGAGATGTTCAAGCACAAGAAAGACTAATGCATCAAAGTGATGTTGCAGCCGGACTAGGCTCATCTCACTTAAGAATACGTGAATTCGATAAAGGGGTGCCGCGCGACGCACAGCGTCCTTAATAGCTCAGTTTTCCCTGTCCTTCGCCCACAGAAAGCTGGGCGATCGAACTGGTGTTAAGAATAAACAATGGGGGTTGTGTCGTACTTGTGACACAACCCTATTTACTAGGTGTCTAGCTCCCAATTCAAAGCAGATGCGATCGCCCGGTGCAATGTCAGCGGGTCAAAGGGTTTGGCTATGATTCCTTTAACTCCTAGTGTTTCATAATGATGGGGTTCGAGTAATCCAGCCTGTGCAGTCAAAAACACCACAGGTATAAACTGCATTTCCGGCTTAGCCCACAGTGCATCCAGAAACATATAGCCATCCATTTTTGGCATCATAATGTCCAGCAGGATCGCATCTGGTTGTTCAGCGCTCGCCTTGAGTAACGCTTCTTCTGCCGATGTCGCGGTAATGACAGTCCATTGGGCTATTTTTTCCAAGCAGGTTTGCACTACCCATTGCACATCAGGTTCGTCGTCAATTAACAAGATGCGCTTTGATGCAGAGGTCACCATCATCGTCTGTAACAGCACTGTACCGCCTCTCATAAAAGAAAAGACTATAAACCATTGAAGTAACTACCTATAAAAGATCAATAATTTAAGGAAATTGTGAGGCGATTCTGAGCGATTAGCATCACCAGGCTACAACTCTGTTCTACTCTTGGTTCTAAAGATAGGTTACTACCAATATCGTGTCTGGTTAAGTGCTTATAAAATCCAAAATGCGAAAGCTACACGGCTTTCATTTTAAATAAACTCGGAATTTTTTGTGAGATAGATGAGGAGTGTAGTTGAACAGGCTCATTAAGATGCGATCGCGACTCAACAACTCCTGCGAATTCACTATAATTTCCTCAGAAAGCCCTTAGATTTTCCCTCTAGGGTGTCAATCATCACTGAGGATACTTCTATGACATTACCTTTATTATTAAGCCAACAAGATGATTTCGAGCAGTTAAAATCTGCGGCTCCAATTGATTTTGGCTCTCTCTTCATCTGGAAGGTCGTTGCAATTGCATTGCAAAACCAACCAGATAGGTTGCTTGAAACCACCGATGAAAAACATCTCCTGAACAACACAACAAAATATAAACGTCACGATCGGTCGTTTTCTAGACTGCCTCAATCAGACTGCAACTTTGCTTTGAACGGTGCGTTCATTGATGTTGCTCAAGAAGTTGCTAGGCTACTTCAGCAATCTCAACCCTTTCATTGTGAGGGCATCATCAACCATTCTGCTAAGACGATCGCCATTCGAGCGATCGAGCCAGAGTACAAGCAAATCATTAACGTTGAGCCGTTAACTGAACGGGAGCGAGAGGTGTTGCAACTGATTATTGACGGTCTCAACAACCTGGCGATCGCCCAGAAGCTTCACATTACTACGGGTACGGTGAAAAGTCATGTTCGCAATATTTTGAAGAAACTCTGCGTTCATAACCGCACTCGGCAGCAATTCGAGCACTGCGTGCGGGTCTTGTCCACTAACAAACAAGAATGAATTAAAAATTAAAAGTGGCTGCCAGCCTGGGGTTCCCATTTTTAATTTTGCATTGTCTGAAATCAGGAGAAACAAATCATGTCAAGCAATCGTGGAGTGGTTTATATGGGTTCTGGGAAGGTCGAGGTGCAAACTATCGACTTTCCCAAACTCGTTGATCCGCGCGGCAACAAATGCAATCACGGCGTCATTCTCAAGATTGTTTCCACCAATATTTGTGGCAGCGACCAGCATATGGTAAGAGGACGTACTACAGCGCCGATTGGCATGGTGCTGGGTCATGAGATCACGGGTGAGGTGATCGAATGTGGGAGCGATGTTCAATTTATTCAGCACGGGGATCTAGTTTCTGTGCCATTTAACGTGGCGTGTGGACGCTGCCGCAACTGCGAGGAACGTCATACCGATGTGTGCCTGAACGTGAACCCGGATCGCCCCGGTGGTGCCTATGGATATGTTAATATGGGTAGATGGATTGGCGGTCAAGCAGAGTATGTCATGGTTCCCTACGCCGATTTCAATCTCCTGAAATTCCCAAACAAGGCTCAAGCAATGGAAAAGATCCCGGATCTGACCTGCCTGACTGACATCTTGCCCACGGGTTATCACGGTTGTGTGACCGCAGGAGTCACAAGTGGCTCAACGGTATACATTGCTGGTGCAGGTCCGGTTGGTCTGGCAGCCGCCGCATCAGCACAGCTATTGGGAGCGGCTGTCGTGATTGTTGGAGCAGGCAACCCAGCTCGCTTAGCTCATGCTAGAAGTATCGGCTGTGAAACGGTTGATATCTCCAAAGATGCCTTGATCGTCGAACAAATCGAACAAATTCTCGGTGTGCCGGAGGTCGATTGTGCAGTCGATTGCGTCGGCTTTGAGGCGCACGGGCACGGCAAAGACTATGATCCGAAGAAAGGTGTACCCGCGATCGTATTAAACACCATGATGGAAGTCACTCGCGCTGGCGATTGGGTATTTGGGAGATGCAACTCAGTTGCCGGAGTCGCTTAGAGAGCAAGATCTGACACCAAGACAGCGTAAGCCGCAGCGGAAGTTTGTGTTTGGCGGCAAGTGGGGAAAGGTGTCGTCAATTGTATCGCGATCAAGAACGAGGATTTCAATCATGGCATTAGAGCATCACCCGATCGCGTTTCCCAAACTCGACGATGAACAGATCGTGGCATTGGGCAAATTCGCCAAACTTAAAGCATTTCAGGCAGGCGAGACACTGTTTGCGGAAGGCACACCAAATTACCAATTCTTCGCGATCAAGCGTGGTGAAGTTGCGATCGTCGATCGTTCCTCTGGTCACGATCGGATCGTCACAATCCACGAGCCGGGGGAGTTTACGGGGGATGTGGATATTTTGACAGGTAGACCGGCTGTTGTTAGGGCGATCGCCCACTCCAACTGTAAGGTGTATGAGATTGCAGCAGACGATCTACGACGGATTTTGAATGAAATGCCACGACTGAGTGATGTCTTACTCCGGGCATTTCTGATGCGCTGTCAGTTGCTTGAGGAATCCGGCTTTGTAGCCGTCAGGGTGGTCGGTTCACGCTATTCCCCTGAAACTCATCGAATTCGCGAGTTTCTGGCGAAAAATAAGGTTCCCTTTACCTGGATCGATCTGGAAAACGATCCTCAAGTTGACACACTGCTGACACAGTTCAGGATCAGTGAAGATGAAACCCCAGTTGTGATTTGCGGCAACGATAAGCTACTGAAAAATCCTTCGATGGCTGAGTTGGCTGACTGCCTCGGCATTAAAAAACCGATCGAACACACCATCTATGATTTGGTAGTCGTGGGCGCGGGTCCGGCGGGGTTGGCGGCAGCGATTTACGGCGCATCGGAGGGCTTGAAAACCCTCGTATTGGACAAAATGGGTCCGGGTGGGCAGGCGGGCAGCAGTTCCAAAATCGAGAATTACATGGGCTTTCCAACGGGTCTTTCCGGTAGCGATCTGGCAAATCGAGCCGCGATCCAGGCTGAGAAATTTGGGGCTATATTAACGGCACCAGCGGAAGTAGTTCAACTGAGCCGTGAAACTGGGTACTACGCGCTGCGACTAGAGAGCGGCGAAGAAATCTCTGCTAAATGCATTCTAATCTGCGCGGGTGCGTCCTATCGCAAACTTGCCGTTGAGGGCTACGATCGCTTTGAAGGCTCCGGCATTTACTACGCAGCGACAACGGTGGAAGCTCTGCTGTGCCAGGATGCCCAGGTGGTCGTCGTGGGTGGCGGCAATTCTGCGGGTCAGGCGGCAGTTTTCCTCTCCGAACAGACTCAAAAAGTCTTTTTGCTAATTCGGGGCGGTGATCTGGGAAAAACCATGTCTCATTACCTGGTGCAGCGGATTGAGCAAACGCCCAACATCGAAGTGCAATGCTACACCGAAATCTGCAAAATGTACGGCAACAAGTGGCTCGAAGCCGTTGAGGTGTTTTGCAGTCAAACCGGACAAGCTGACACGATTAAATGTTTGGCAATCTTTGTCTTTATCGGTGCTGTGCCGCATACGAAATGGTTGCCAGAAGCCATTCAGTGCGATCGCAACGGGTTTGTCAAGACAGGTCTGCGAGTGATGGAGTCAGGCGAGTGGACGCTGCGTCGCCAACCCTTTCTGCTGGAGACCAGTCTTCCCGGCATTTTTGCAGCGGGAGACGTGCGGCTGGGTTCCATCAAGCGGGTGGCTTCTGCCGTCGGAGAAGGGGCAATGGCAGTGCAGTTCGTTCATGAGTACCTGGCTTCCAGTTAAATGAACTGGGGATTACAGAATCGATAGGAGGATGACATGGTAATACAATGCACACATCTCAATCAAATTCGGAGAGTGACACCCAGCACAAGAGGGTGTAGAGAGTGTCTGATGCTGGGAGACCCTTGGGTACACCTGCGTGTGTGCTTAACCTGTGGTCATGTTGGTTGCTGCGATGAATCTAAGAACAAACATGCCACACGGCATTTTCTTGCGACGCATCATCCCATCATTCAGTCGTTTGAACCAGGGGAGGATTGGATGTGGTGCTATGTCGATGAGGTGTTCATGGACTAACAGCGTTAACCGAAATCGGAGGTATTAGGGTTGAAAGCACTTGTGTCACTTCTACTTGCCGTTACCCTGTCGTTGTTAATCATGCGTATTGCTGCCGAAGCCCTGATCCTGACTGGGCTATCTCGTGAGACGGCTGAATTTCAGGCACATTCAGCGATTACGGGTTCGGGCTTTACCACCAGCGAATCAGAACAGGTGGTTACCCATCCCGTGCGGCGACGTATCCTCATGTGGTTGATGTTGCTGGCGAATGCCGGATTGATTACGGTGATTTCCTCCTTAGTCCTTACATTCATCAGCGCAGCTAAGCTCAGCAATTGGCTGCCTCGTCTCGTGCTGCTGGTGCTAGGAATAGCAATTCTTTGGATCGTAGCAATTAACCGTTGGATCAAGCATTTCCTCTCCCATTGGATGCAATGGGCGTTGCGCCGCTGGACTCGCCTGGATGTGCGAGATTATGCCAGCCTGCTGCACCTATCGGATGGCTATGCGGTGATGGAACTGCAAGTGGATGCAGGAGATTGGATTGCTGACAGACCGCTGCGGGAAACCAACCTCCGTCAAGAGGGGATTATAGTGTTGGGGATTCTCCGCCCTGATGGAGCATACCTTGGCGCACCGAGAGGAACAACCTTTATCCGTCCCAACGATGTGGTGCTCTTGTATGGTCGCCTGGATGCCTTCAGTGAATTGGATTCGCGTCAGGCGGGAAGTACAGGTGAACAGGCTCACCAGGATGCGATCGCCGATCATCAACAACTCCTTTTAGAACGCGCTCGCCAAGATGCAGCCAAGTAAGGAACGTAACTTTCGCAAATTCGCCATGATTTCCTCAGAAAATCCTTAGATTTTCCCTCTAGAGTTTCAATAAAGTGCCATAGAACATAGGCAAATTAAGCAAGAGAGGAAAAAACTGTGAGAGCAGTTTGCTGGTAAGGGGCTAATAAAGTGGGAGTTGACACAGCCCCCGATCCCAAAATTATTAACCCACGCGATGCCGCGATCAAAATTACGTCAACCGCAATTTGTGGCTCTGATTTACACCTCTATGATGGATTCATTCCCACAATGGAGCAGGGCGACATTCTCAGACATGAGTTTATGGGAGAAGTTGTTGAAGTCGGTAGTGAAGTCAAGGGGATTAAGGTGGGCGATCGCGTCGTCAATCCATTCCCGATCGCCTGGAGATGGCAGAAAAGGGTGGGGCAGAAACGCTCAACTTTGAAAAAGTCAATGTGGGTGAAGCCCTCAAAGAAATGACGGGCGGACGCGGTCCCGATTCAGTCATGGATGCCGTGGGCATGGAATCTCACGGTTTGGGTCTAGAGGGATTTTATGACAAAGCGAAACAAGTTGTACGGTTAGAAACCGATCGCCCGCATGCACTAAGGCAAATGATGGCGTGTCGCAAAGGTGTTACCTTAGCCATCATGGGAGTTTATGGCGGCTTTGTGGATAAATTGCCGATGGGCGCAGCCATGAACAAAGCCTTGACCTTCAGGATGGGTCAGATGTTTGGTCTAAAGTATATTCCCAAGTTGGTGGAGCATATTTTGAACGGCGATGTTGACCCCTCGGCTGTGTTGACGCATCGCTTGCCTCTCCCCCTCCCACTTGATTATCATTTCGGAATTTGAATCGCCTTGAAAACGTAGCCGAAATCTTACGTGCTGCATTAAACGCGGTCACCACTGTCGCACCAGATTGGTTACGTAGTTGGGTTCCACATACCCAGGATTTACAACGCAGGGTTTTTATATACCTTCTTCCTTCTCCCTCATAAATGTCCTCTGCCTTAAAGGGCTTAACCTTCAATACATCACCAAAATCTGCCAAGAGCTTTAAAATAGGTCAGATAGACAAGTATGATGATTCCCCTAGTCCTACTACTGCTAGGGGATTTTTGTTGGGAGAGAGTCTTCGCTCGCTTTGGCACGAAGCCGCACCTCAGGAGCGCTCCTTGAGGTAATGAGCGATTCGCTTGGGTGCTAAAGGTTCATTGCAATCACAAGAACTAAATTTTACGTTTTTTAACGTCAATGTATTTAACACAAATCGTACTGGCTGACCGCAAATACGCTAGAATGCCTGAGAAAACTAACCAGTCTTAGAAATAAAATGTCTGAAGAAACAGTTGGGAACGTAAGTTTTACCGCTAAAGTCATCGCTGCAGGTCGGGCGATCGAAAGCCAAAGACCCGATGCTTTATTTATCGACCCAATAGCTGCACAGTTAGCAGGTCAAGAAGCCATTGAAGCTGCCATTCCCCGCTTAGAAGAATATGAAAAACAAGGGAGACCATTTACGTCAGTTCGGACTCGTTTTTTTGATGATTTTCTGAATAACTACTCGAAACATATCCAACAAATCGTTTTTTTGGGTGCGGGAATGGATACAAGAGCATTTCGTTTGAATTGGCAAAGCGAAACTCATGTCTATGAAATCGATAAACCAGATGTACTGCTCTATAAAGAATCGGTTTTAAGCGGGATTATTCCTAATTGCAATCGCCACTCAATTTGCGCTGATTTAAAGGAGTCACTTTGGGTACAAATGCTGCTTGAGGAAGGCTATCGACCTTCAGAACCGTCTATCTGGGTATTAGAAGGGTTTCTTTATTATCTCAACCCAACAGAAGTGGAAAATCTCCTAACAAACATCCAAAATTTATCTGTAGCTGGAAGTTATTTAGGTGTTGATGTCATCAATACAGCTATTTGCAATGGCTCTGATGATTGGGCTAAATATTGGCTATCTAGTTGTGACAATCCTGAATCTTTTTTTGCTGCTTATGGCTGGAATGCATCAGCCATCCAACCAGGAGAAGAGGGGGCTTCTTTTGGAAGATTTACTTATCAATTTCCCTTACGGAATCTTCCTGATGCCCCCCATATCTTCTTTGTAAAGGCTGTTAAGAAAAATTAATATTTACTGAATAACACCAAATAAAAACGTTTTGGTGAGTCCCAGCATCATCAGTTAACAAACCTTTTGCAGAAAATTAATCTTGACGATCGCAAAAGACGCAGAACCGCACTAAGGGCAATCGATCTGCGTGCATCTTCTTAATTATTGCAGTTGCATTCTGATTGCAATTGCACGGTATACCAGAATCGAAGCCAAACAGATACGCATACCGCAGACAACTGCGGGAAATGGGGTGCGATTTGTTTTTCTATATAAGAGAGAATAAAAATGCTTTGTCATTGCTGCAAACAACTCATTAATTTTCTTTGTAGAAATGCAGAAATGACATCATGTTAATGTCCGTGATTAAGGGTGTCATTGTTTGACATATTGTTTTTTTAACAAGCAACCGCTATGAAATATGACATTGGAGTTTGGACGTTCCAAACTCAAAGTGGTGTTGATGTGACGTACACAAACGATGAACTTCGCAAAAGACTAGAAGTTGGAAGCATTTGGAGAAAGCTAGGTTAGTTCCGCTCTTTTGGCAGGCAGTGCATTTTTAACCTTTCGACTCAAACACCTGCACGGAACCAGTTCAAGCGATCGCTCCAAAAATCGTCAAACGCTTTCTCGGGCAACAGCACCATTGGGGTATTGCTGTTGCGATCGCTCTTCATACTGCATCTACCTCAAGCTCCTTCGATCGCACATAATACTGAGGCAGTATTGGGAGAATGATGCGAGCGCATGAAGGCGCAAGCCGAAAGAGTGCTTATCGCTAACTACAGATATGCATCCATACTGCTTCTCCTGCTTACCTATAATGAGTATCATCCAACACTTCAGAAAATTCCTAGCTTTTTTATGCTTAACCTGTAAAGGCGATACGGCTTAAGTCGTTAAGCTTCGCTTATCGCTTCTCTTACCATCAGCCATCACATTAAGTTGCGGGCGCACCATCATAGAATTTAATATGTATCAAAAAGGCTATCTAAATAGTTACAAATACGGTCTAGGCATTTAGAGTTGAGAATTCATAAAATGAGTGCATACATTTTATCTATAGAGTACTGCCTTGCAAGCTTCCAGTCACTTTTACCACAAGTAATCGCATTATTTACATCATATGAGTTACTGCCTCAACCCTACTTGCCCTGACCCAACCAAAAACCGTTCTGACATTAACTTTTGCGTAACTTGCGGTTCTAAACTTTTGTTGGCAGAACGATATCGAGCTATCAAACCCTTTGGGCAAGGTGGATTTGGCAAAACTTTTTTGGCTGTCGATGAATACAAACCTTCTCGATCGCGGTGCGTTATTAAGCAATTGTGCCCTCAAGCACAAGGGATTAAGACTCTTAGCAAAGCATTTGAGTTATTTAAACTCGAAGCAGAGCGTTTGGATGAATTAGGTCACGACCATCCTCAAATTCCAGAACTGCTAGCTTATTTCACTCAAGATAATCAACAGTATTTGGTGCAAGAGTTTATTGACGGGCAAAATTTAGCAGAGGAAGTGACGCTCAACGGCACTTATACAGAACAGCAAGCTGAAGCTCGCCGAGCGTAGAGTACAATCGTATCGCTATTTGAGTTGTTACTCCATAAACTGTATCAAAAAATACTATAAATCTTTGTGCGAAAATTTACTTTTCTTCTCAGTTACTGCTGTTGCATAAGGATAATCAACCAGATCGATACCAAGGCAAATAGAATGAAGTGCAGAAATTCATAGCTCCCACCGGGCAACCAAGCCAGCACCCAGCTTAACCCTAACGGAAAAAAATTCGCGACAATCGTGAGAATTGAGACGTATAACAGCAATGCAATACCAATACCTAAAGGGATATTAAGTACGTCTTTTAACACTAAAGCAGCAATTCCCAAAATGCCAAGATAAGGAAATATTAAGAAATAGATGAAAAACCAGTATCCTATCCTATCGGGATTGGGGGGTGACAAAAACCAAGCTAGGTAACAAAAACCGTTAGCTCCCATTCCCAGGAAGATGAGCGTGTAAAACAATTTTTTCTGCATTTTACGATTGTGGGTTGTATCGGGTTTTCACCGCTAACTCTTCAAAAATTTCAGAAATCTTGACTCTTTTATTATCTATTTAGTTGCGGATGTGCAGCTGTAGTAGAAACACACAAGTAGTGAACTTTGTTGTGAATTGCCCAACTTTCCAAGAGATCTGACATAAAAACACGCTTTGTTCTTACTAACTCGTTAATTTCATTCCTGCATCAGTCAACTCGGATTCCACATTCGCGATCGCAAAGATGAGAGATGAGCACTCCCATGCCTCCTACGATCGTATATTTGCGATGGCTCTCGGTATCATCTTTCTTCTGTAGAACAAGCAAGGAGTTTTGCATGATGTACCTCGCTTTTGTCGTTCAATGCGGTTGAGGAGCGTCTTGCCTTGCCCTCGATGACACTCGTTCCGATCACCCGTGCGGCGTTACACAGCAATCGTCATGGAATTGATAACACTTATCTTGAATAATTGTTTGTACATTTGTAGGATTGGATAAGTACTTACTATACGTCAAGTGCATAAGCTGGTTCTGCTTGCACCTATGAGAATATAGGTTTGTACATTTGTCATTTTGTCCAATAATATTTATATTCATTATCATGTGACGCTTATGCACATTAGTATTCCAGATAACATCAAGAAACAATTCCATGCAGCCTGTGCAATTCGTGGGTTGAAAATGAGCCAAGTTGTAGTGGAGTTAATCGAGCAATGGTTAAAAACCAACAATGTACCTGAATTTGGTGAATCCATGAAAACAGATAAAGGCACTCGGTAATTCGTAATTAAAAGTACAACTATGAATTATTGGACTTTAAACAAAAAAATATAAGGAATTCATAAATATGGCTTTATCCGGTCCACAACGTAGAGAATTACAAGACGCTTTAATTGATGCTTTTCCCGATACAGCATCTTTAGAGCAAATGTTGGCATATGAATTAAATGGTAAAAATCTTAGAGCCATTGCAGGGGAAGGAAGTTTACAAAATATTGTCTTTAAATTAATACAAGCAGCAAATGCTCAGGGCTGGGTTGAACATTTAATTCACGCTGCACGTAATTCAAATCCAGGAAACGAAAGATTGAGGGCTATTGCTGAAGGACTTCCAAATCGCCCTATAGAAGCACTTCCTAACATTCCCCAAAAAGCAAGTCATCAGCCACAAAAAATCTTAATCCTAGCAGCAATTCCCCACGGCTTGCGTTTGGATGAAGAGATTCGCTCAATAGAAGAAGCGATACGACGAGCCACCAATCGAGATTTATTTGAAATTAAGATAAGAACAGCTGTACGCGCAGCCGATATTCGCCGTGCGATCGCAGAAGAGGAGCCATCTATCGTGTATTTTTGCGGACATGGCTTGGAAGATGGCAGTTTGCTTTTAGAGGATGATGGGGGTAATGATAAGCCAGTTGCACCATCTGGTTTGGCATCTTTATTTAAATTGCACTCGGATTATGTGAAATGCGTGCTGCTAAACGCTTGTCATTCAGAAAAACCTGCTGTTGCTATCAGCCAATACATTGATTATGCGATTGGGATGAATAACCCAATTCAAGACGGTGCAGCGATTGAGTTTGCTAAAGGTTTTTATGATGGACTGGGTTATAAAATTTCAAGCGATAGAGATGTATTTCAACCCGCCTAACGATCCGCCTGCTCAACCTGTAAGCCAAGTATTTCACTTGAGCAATGGGAATCGGTATCAAGTGACACATCAATGGGGTGGTTCGTTTGCCCCGTGGCAAGATGGGGGTACATGGGTGATTGGTTCCCGTACTGACCAGCACGTCGTCGCGATTGATATCAAGTCTAACGATGGCGGACAAACCCTCAATGGCACCATAACTTACTCTGGTGAGGGACCGATTGGCTTTTGGGCTACCCAGTTTGGTAGTAATAATGATTATAAAGTCGAAACCCAGTGGGGAGGAGATGCAGCTCCTTGGAATGATGGGGGTACATGGGTAATTGGTTCCCGTACCGACCAGCACGTCGTCGCGATTGATGTCCAGTCTAACGATGGCGGACAAACTCTTAATGGCACTATAACTTACTCTGGTGAGGGACCAATTAGTTTTAAGGGTCAGAGGGAGCGTATCTAGCGGTTGTAATGTCAAGTCAATCCCTTGAGCGCACTCAACTAGGTTTGAAGTGCCCCAAAAGGTGTATAATTACATATGCGCGTGCCTATCTGTGTATAAATGATCTGCTTGAAGTCATTTGATGGATCTGATAAATTTGATGCTCTTGAACTCGAAGCTCTAGACGAAATCTTCAGTAAGTATAAGTATGCTTTGGCACATATTGGCGTGGATTTTTCTCAAGAAGAAGTTCAAGAAGCCTTGCTTACTTGTGTTGATGGTTTTGAGGATGCTCTTCGTGCCACAATTGCCTATTGGCATTGGCTAGAAGAAAACAAAAAACCTTTTTACCCTAACGCTTGCATTATTCAAGCAATACGCGAGCGGTGGGATTCTCGTTACTGGAAAGATGAGTACTTGAACAATCCTAACTTTAAAAGCCCTTGCGAACTTTTTTGGGAGTCAGCAAAGAAAAATTGGGGAGCCGATTTGAGGAATCAAATGATTGCGGATGTAAATTCAGATGAGACTGGATTTGAATACATATTATTCCGCAATGGAAAAACCATGTCCCTTTCTACCGCTGAAAGGTTGGGGTGGGAGAAATTGAAGGAATATGCACTCCAACCGTTTTAGTTTTTAGCAGTACGCTCACAAGACTTCCAGAATACGCAGTGCATCTTGAAAACTCATTGAGCGATCGCACTGGAAAATTGGCTCAATATACCAATCTTTTGCTACAGTTTTTCTTCAGCTTTCACCGGCAGACTCTGGAGAAAAGAGAGGGGATGGCTCATATCAGCAGCAAAACCCAGGATAGCGCGGTCTCGGTGTTCGTAAAGCAATTCTCCTCGAGCATTAAACAGAAAAGTTGCTCCCCGTTGGGTAAGATAGGCAGAATTGGGAACATATTTCTTCCAGTTAGACAGCACTTCTCCCATATTCCGCAATCGTAAAGTTGCTAACTCAAACGGGCGTTGAAAACCTTTGCCACCTGCCCATTTGAAGAATGAACCTTTTAATGGGGGCAATGGGGGAGCTTGAACGGTTTCAAAGTCGCCAATTAACTGAGGTGCTCTTGCATCGCCCTTATATCCGCGAAATACTTCTGCCAGAGTACCGGGGCTACCAATTCCAGCACACATCAACATTAGGTTGAGCCAAGCATTCACTCCTGGTGATAAGCCAGGTATTTTGAGGGATAGACCTTCATACAGATTGAGTGCTTGATGTAGTTGGGCAGTGGGATCGACAAACAAACAATCTGCTGGAAATCCAGTATAACTACAGAATCGCTCACCGGAAGTGCGATCGCCAATTCCCACGGCTCGGATGGCTATCCCTCGATCTTGAAGGCGTTTGGCTTCTCGTCGCAACCACCAGGCGTACTCAAGGCTGTCGAAATCTCCTAATTGTGGTAATATTAGCACCAGCTGCAAAAGTGAGGATTCGCAACCACTCAAGATAGATACAATTGCTCCATCACTCACTCGTTGGCGTTGGGTTTGGCTCAAAATGCTATATGTACTCATCAGCTACTAAGAGGTTAACTCTACATTTATCGTAAATCTTTGTAAAGGCAAATCGCGCTTGCAAGGTAGTTTGAGCATCGCACCCTTTGGTTATGCCGTACTCCTATACCAAGAATGCGATCGGCCCTAAATACATAGTGCATAAGTTGATTTGTCTTTCTAATGCAAAAGATTGCACTTACCGTTAGACACTAGAAGGACTGACTTACGAAATAAGGGGATAAACTTAGCTTGAAAAGCTAATGAGATAAAGTGTGGAATACACCAAGGTCAAGAAAAACAGCGTTCATCATCCTTTGGTGTTGAGTAAACTGAAAAAGTAAGATAAAGCATATAGTACATATGTTTTATAAAGCGCGGATGGGTAGGTGTTCAAAAACGCTTAACTCAAAAAAGACCTTCCATGCCAGAGTACGTCAGGGTTTCAGCTAAATTTTTCTTTCCAACCATCCGCGCTCCCTACTAGGTATAGGTTTCAGCCATTTTCTCTTGACACTACCAGTCTCAATCGTGTTACGATAAACCCATCCGCGCTACCGCACCTTGAAAAATAAATAGAAAAACCCTTTCAAAAGCCAGCAGTGGCAATTTATACGAATCCCTATTAGGGATTGAAACCGCACTTACCAAGGCAGTTTCTCTGAGAAAGAAGAGTGGCAATTTATACGAATCCCTATTAGGGATTGAAACTAAATGGCGAACCATCAAGCTTGCGAGTAGAACCCCAAGTGGCAATTTATACGAATCCCTATTAGGGATTGAAACCTGTAGAAGCGTTGGTGCAAGATGTGCTAGATACTCGTGGCAATTTATACGAATCCCTATTAGGGATTGAAACTTAAACGACAAACCAACCCAACCCCAAGCATCTCAGGATGTGGCAATTTATACGAATCCCTATTAGGGATTGAAACCGACTACTTCAACGCACAGGGTGTAACGAGCGCGTGTGGCAATTTATACGAATCCCTATTAGGGATTGAAACGGGACATCAGATCGCATTATAACTTTAACTAGTTGTGGCAATTTATACGAATCCCTATTAGGGATTGAAACATAAGGAACTTCTTTTATGTCTAGATCGATGTCTAGTGGCAATTTATACGAATCCCTATTAGGGATTGAAACAGAAAAGTTGTTGACCCAATCATCAATCAACGCAGTGGCAATTTATACGAATCCCTATTAGGGATTGAAACGGGTTTACACGCAAAAGAGTGTGAATGAAGCGGTGTAGTGGCAATTTATACGAATCCCTATTAGGGATTGAAACAGGCTTCCATTGGTATTGATTCCATTGGCGGGAGGGGTGGCAATTTATACGAATCCCTATTAGGGATTGAAACGTTGCTTGTGTCAATTAAACTTTTATAAACTAGTGTGGCAATTTATACGAATCCCTATTAGGGATTGAAACCAGTGATAATGAAAGTTTTGGTGTAGGGTTGCCCGAAGTGGCAATTTATACGAATCCCTATTAGGGATTGAAACGAGCGATCGCATACAACTGACCGTGTGCTGGGTGGCAATTTATACGAATCCCTATTAGGGATTGAAACTTGAAGATTGGCGTTCTTCCTCCTTAACCTCATTAGTGGCAATTTATACGAATCCCTATTAGGGATTGAAACTGACTCAGGAATAAAATTTGCGCTGGGCAAGACAAGTGGCAATTTATACGAATCCCTATTAGGGATTGAAACAAAAAGTAAGTTGTGGGAATCAGATAATTGCGTGAAGGTGGCAATTTATACGAATCCCTATTAGGGATTGAAACTCACAGATTCTTCTTTTGTTCATTCCCCACATCATTGTGTGGCAATTTATACGAATCCCTATTAGGGATTGAAACACAGACTCGCTACCGCGACCTGTATCGTTGATAATGTGGCAATTTATACGAATCCCTATTAGGGATTGAAACGAACCTGCACCGCCTGAGATTGGGAAATAGCGCAAAGTATTTGTGTGGAATTGCGCTGAGTTCTTTAATGTAGAGAATTAGGAGCTAAGAACTGGGGACTGGGGATCTGACAAGTATAGATTTTGGGGTGTCGCCTACTGTCACCCCAAACAGTTATAGATATAAGTTATCACTGTTCACCGTTACCTGTTTACTGTTTACTTGTAACTATTCACTGTTCACTGTTCACTGATAATGGTTCACTCTACCCTTGTAGCAACACTCTATGTTGACCCAGTAATGGGGAATGATGCCAATTCTGGAACACGGTCAAACCCCTATCGAACTCTGACCCGTGCTTTAAAAGCAACGGCATCAGCTAAAATGATTCAGCTTGCACCCGGAACTTACAGCACTATAAGTGGTGAAGTATTTCCCCTTGTGATTCCAAATGGGGTAATGGTGCTTGGGAATGAAGCAACCAAAGGTAAAGGTATTTTGATTTCCGGAAATGGTGAGTATCACAGCCAAAGTTTTGGTACGCAGAATATTACACTGCTGTTACAGGCTGATGCTCAATTAATAGGTGTAACACTTACAAATCCCATGGCAAAGGGAACTGGTGTTTGGATTGAATCTGCTTCCCCAACTTTGGCTAACAACACCTTTACTCAGTGCGGTCGTGAAGGGGTGTTTGTAAGCGAGACTGCCGAACCAGCGATTCGGGATAACGTATTTGTGCAAAATACGACTGGTGGTTTGGTGATGGCACGTTATAGCAAGGGGGAAGTGTTGCGAAATGTTTTGCAAAAAAATGCTTTAGGGATAGCAATTAGCGATTTTGCTGCGCCTTTAGTAGCTTATAACAAAGTATCAGAAAACCGCACGGGAATGGCATTCTCACGCAGTGCTCATCCCGTGTTGCGTCACAATATTATAGAAAATAATATTCAAGATGGGTTATTAGTAAATGGTGAGGCAACTCCCGATTTAGGCAGCACTCAAGACCCCGCAGGTAATGTTTTTCGCAATAATGGTCAAGTGAATGTACGTAATGTCACTTCTAAAAAATTAGTTTCCGTGGGAAATCATCTGTTAGAGAGCGAAGTACAAGGATTGGTTGAGTTTGTAGAACTAGTAGAAAATCCTGAAAAAATAGTATTTTTTAATACAAATTTTCCGGATATGGCTGGGCATTGGGCAACGGCTTTTGTAGAAGGGTTGTTCAGTAAAAACTTGATAAGTCCTTTTCCAGATGGTACTTTCCAACCAGATGCGTTCATGACTCGCGCTCAGTACGCCGCTTTGGTAGCAGTTGCTTTTCATCCTGTTGCCAAACGCCAGGTTCCCGAATTTACAGATATTTCACAAGAGTACTGGGCTTATGATGCTATTCGCGTTGCCGCCCAGTCCGGTTTTGTCAGTGGCTTTAGCAATCGTACCTTTCGACCAGAGCAACCTGTCTTGAGATTGCAGGCGATCGTTTCCTTAGTGAGTGGGCTTTCCCTGTCGGCAACATTTAGCGAGGACTTGGTTAATTATAGCGATCGCGATACCATTCCCAAAGCAGCTTTGACTGTTGTTGCGACGGCAACACATAATAAAATTATTGTTAATTTTCCCGATCCCAAGCTTATTGAAGGGAATCGAGAAGCAACACGAGCTGAAGTAGCAGCAATGGTTTACCAGGCTTTGGTAGCAATCGGAACAGCCCCTGCTATTCATTCGCCTTATATCGTTTCTCTACCCATAATGGAAGTAGAATAAAAGACACCTGTTGATTGACTGGGGAACTCTTGACACAGAAAACTGTAGCTAAAAATACGACAGGCTATATGAGAGGGGAGCAAAATCTATGTCTATTGCCAGCAGTCGATAGCCAGATGTTTACAGCAAACCCGCCGGAAACCTCTGCCGACTTAGCAGTAGCCTTATTAATTCACTATAGTTTTGACCTTAGTGGCTACAGCGCCATTGAGCTTGTGGAACTTTGGCAAAAGCAATACCCAGGGAACTGGTTGCACTTAGCTGTGATTGAAGCACTGTATCAAGGTCGATATAAAGCAATTTCTGTGCAGCAAATATTAACTTGCTGGCAAAGGAGGGGACAAGCCATTTTCCATTTCAATATGGAATTTGAACGCTTGATTTGCAGCAAATTTCCTCAAAGCCTGACTGCACTTCCCAATCTATCCTCAGGTAAGGCTTTCACTTCAAGATATGAGGAAACGACGCAGCAAGTCGTAGAATCATTGCCTGAGATAGATTTCCCATTACAGACATCTGATGTTGAGGCGATCCCCGTGGAAACGAATGAAGTCAGCATATCTATTGATTTGATACAGACACAGGAAGAGATTTCGCCATCCGCTCCAGAGGAGATAGTTCCAGTTACAACTAACAATCCCCCTATCGGTCAATTTACTCCAGAAACACGGGCGGGTTCTGAATCTTTTACATCAAAATTAAAAGCAATTTCCTATGAGGAATTGCCTTCAAGAAGATTGCTGTCCGGACGGAGTACGCGATAAGTCGGGTACGGCTGTGCCAAAGCGATCGAGTGTGAGGTAATTTTTTTCAGAGAAGGGCAATTGAACCGATCCCAATATAACTAACAATATTTGTATCCAAATCAATACGCCCATCTTAAAATATGCCCGATACTCCTAATTCTCCCACAAGTCGCAAGTCCAGTACAACCGAGCATACACTATTGCTTGGCGATCGCCAGATCCGCTACACGGCTGCTTCTGAGTGGCAAACTCTGTTCGAGCAGGAAAAACCTGTTGCCGAAATGTTTCACGTGGCTTATTTAGCTGCAGATGAAGAAACATCGCAAAGACCGCTCACTTTCGTCTTTAATGGTGGTCCGGGCGCGGCTTCTGCTTATCTGCATATGGGAGCATTGGGTCCGAAGCGCATTTCTTTTGGAGAGCGTGGCAGCTTGCCCAAACCTCCCGTTCGCTTGGTAGATAATGCCGAAAGTTGGCTGAGCTTTACAGATTTGGTTTTTGTCGATCCTATAGGTACTGGCTTTAGCCGCACCATACCTCAAGACAAAGATACTCAGGGTAAAGACAGCGAGAAAGCCAACCCTCAGGAGGCTAATAAACCCAAGGAAACGGAATTTTGGGCAGTTGAGCGAGACCTGAAAGCACTCGGAGAATTTATCCAACGATTTCTCTCGCAAAAGAAGCGGTGGCTGTCCCCCATCTTTATTGCAGGAGAAAGTTACGGTGGTTTTCGAGTGGCAAGGTTAGCCCGCACGCTACAGCAGGAATTCGGTGTTGGTCTTTCCGGTGCCATTTTGATTTCTCCAGCTTTGGAATTTAGTTTGCTTGAAGGTAGCGATTATAACCTAACATCTTGGGCAACCCTGATTCCCTCCTTTGCCGCCGCCGCCGCCCATCACGGTCGCGCTCAATGGGCAGGAGAACCAGGCAATTTACAAGCTCACGTAGCAGCTGCGGAACAATTTGCCCGCGCAACTCTGATTCCATTTTTGGCATTGGGAAATACTATGACATCTGAGGAACGCCAGAAGGTGTATCAGCAGCTAGCAGGGTTGATCGGTTTACCCGTGACACTTGTTGAGAGACAAGCAGCGAGAATCGGGATTGAAGTCTTTGCCAGAGAACTGTTGCGCGATCGCCAACGGATTGTGGGACTGTATGATGCTTCAATAACCGCGATCGATCCTTTTCCCGATCGCATAACATACGAGGGAACCGACCCCACTCTTGGTGGATTGGATCGCTTGTTTACCGGCGCTATTAACAGTCACTTACGAGATACCCTTGGTGTTGAAACCGATTTGTCTTACCATCTGTTGAACTTTGAAGTATTTAAAGCTTGGAAATTTGAAATTCAAGGAGAGTTTAAGCAGGGCTTCCTTGGATCGGTAGATGATTTGCGAGTGGGAATGGCTTTAAACCCTTACATGCAGGTATACATCACCCATGGATTCTTTGATTTGGTAACCCCCTATTTCTCCTCCAACCATTTAGCAGATTTGATGAAATTAGATCCAGAGATTCGCTCTAATCTGACTCTCAAAAATTTTCAAGGTGGCCATATGTTCTACGCCTGGGATGAATCTCGCGCTTCCTGGTTTGCCGATATGAACGCCTTTTACCAAAATGCAACGGCTTGAGGAACTGTTTGGCAAATTTGTTGTCGGAGAATCTGCTCAAACTCTTGAACAGCATCATCTCAGTCAGGAATGGGGGGGTGTTAGAGTAACACAACGTGAGTTCCACAGACCTCACCCACCCACTTTTTTCTTAGTGCCTTTAAATCTTTGGGTGTCTCACCCAAAACATACAGTAACTTAGTACAGCACGGCATAAATAAGGTAATCATTAATATCTGAACTTGCTTCAACGATATGGAAGCAGCAGCCTTGGTGACAGCTTATGGTACGTTGTGGTACAGATAACGCAAGTTCAGTGTGGGTAGTTGACTTAAGACCGTTTTTGGATTTGAGCATATGAATTGGCAAAGTGCTGGCGTAACAGGTCATGCATAAAACGATATCCACCGCCTACTCTTTGCAAAAATAAACGATTGGTGCTCAGTGCTGCTCGAATTGTCGTTGCATTTACACACGGATTTGTCCACATGGAACTGGCTGGAGCATTCCGCTTGGGTGGCAATGTTGAGGAAGCATTTGAACTAGGCATTGAAAGTTTGATTGAATTTCTTCACAAATTCCATAGCGATAAGACTTAGTAGCGTCAAGTAAACTTGATGTCGCTCGAGTTGGAGCGACACAATCAGGGGTTTCTTGAGCGGTGAGTTGTCAGGCTGCGGATGTCAACCAGGTTATTAAGAAAATTTTTAATAGTTCTGAGAGTCATTGCAGAGTGAGCTTGAGCCTTTCTCAACTGCTGTGTTAGTTTTTAAATAGTCCTGTATTAACTTGCAACCATAACTCAGTGAATCTAAGTAAAGAATTCGCTGCAAGTTCCAAATAGTGAGCGTGTTATCATCACCCCCTGAAGCTAGAACACTTCCATCGGGACTGATAGCGATTTGTCTAATCGCTGCAGTATGTCCTCTAAGGGTCTTTATTTCCGTACCATCAAGCTTCCAAAGTTTGACAGTAGCATCTACGCTACCAGAAGCAAGTATTTTCCCATCAGGACTAAACGCAACTCCCCAAATCGCGGCAGTGTGGCCTTTGAAAGTTCTCAGCAACTTGCCTTCAAGATTCCATAGCTTAACAGTATTGTCGCCACTTCCAGTCGCTACCATTTTACCGTCTGGGCTAAAGGCAACTCTCCATACTGTTGCTGAGTGTCCTACAAAAGTTCTAAACAACTTACCCCTTCGGGGTTCGCCAGTCGCCTGCGGAGGGAAACCCTCCCGCAGCGCTGGCTCACCATCTACCGTCCATAGTTTAGCAGTACTATCACCACTGGCTGAACCAATGAAGCGACTATCCGGACTAAATACGACTTGCCAAACTTCCGCCTGATGTCCTTTAAGGATCTGTGGCGCAGGGCGATCTCTAACCCATACATGAATGATTTTGTCAACATTTGCCATTGCGATCGCTTGTCCGTCAGGACTCAATACTCCTGCCAATAGCTTACCGAAAGGAATCTTGTAAGTAGCAACACTAGTCCCGTCTGGCTTCTTGAGTTTTACTGTTTCATCGTAAGCGGCAAGAGCAATTAACTTACCATCTTGACTAAATGAAACATCGAAGACTACAGTCTTAGATTCAGTAAAAGTTTTGAGTAATTTGCCTTGGCGATTCCAAAGTTTAGCGGTGTTTTCGTGGCTAGCTGTGGCGATTGTTGAACTGTCGGAAGTAATAGCTATTGACCAAATCCCGGACTGATGGGCAATGATAGACTTTTGGAATGGGTTCTCACTCTGCCAGAGTCTGACAACGTTTTCTGCCCCCGCCGAAGCAATAAAGCTGCTATCGGGACTAAAAGCGACTCCCCAAACGGATGCACTATGCCCTCTAAGCGTTCTTAGTTCTGTCCCATCAATGCTCCATAGTTTAACCGTTTTGTCGAAACTGGCGGAAGCAATAGTTTGACTATCAGGACTCCATGCTACTCCCCAAATGCCAGCAATGTGACCTTTAAGAGTTTTATACTGGCGGTAGCTTCCATCACTGCTGTCTCGCTGCCAAAGTTTTACTGTTTTGTCTTCACTTGCTGAAGCAATCGTCTGACCGTCAGGGCTGAAAGCGACTCCTACAACCCAACTAGTGTGACCAATGAGAGTTTGTAAAGATTTGGCGTTTTGCCAACCTGCACCGTCTCGCTGCCAAAGTTTTACTGTTTTGTCTACACTTGCGGCAGCAACGATATTACCACTAGGACTAAAAGCGACTCTCCAAAACCCCTGTTTGTAACCTTGAAACGTCCTTAGCAACTTACCGTCTCGCTGCCAAATTTTCACCGTTCTGTCGAAACTACTAGAGGCAAGAAACTGACCATCGGGACTAAACGCGACTCCCCAGAGTGAAGCTGTGTGACCTTTGAGAGTTCTTAGCAGCTTGCCATCTAGCTGCCAAAGTTTAATAGTGCCATCTTCACTGGCTGAGGCAAGTATCTGACCGTCAGGGCTAAAATCGACTGCCCTAACTGTTGCGGTATGACCTTTGAGAGTTGCAACTAGTGTACCATCACGTCGCCAAAGCTTGATTGTTTGATCTAGACTTGCTGAGGCAATTAGAGAACTGTCAGGACTGACATCTACAGCTAGAACAGCTGCTGTATGACCCGAAAAACGGTTGTACTCATCTGCTCCATAAACTGCTTGTTGCAGTGCATTTTCCACTTGAGGTGCAAGATTTGTATTTGATTTACCTAATTTTTGTAGTCTTTTTTTGGCTTTGATTGCTTCTACAAGCGCATCCAATCTACGATTCGAGGCAAACAATCCAACAGAAGAAGATACAAGCGCCTGAATTTCACTGTTTTTAGCTTGAGTTTCACTTGTGCGAGTCTGGCGATACAAAATAAAACTTCCTATTCCCAAACTACTAGAAACTAGCAACCCAATAGTTACTACAATTAGTAGATATTTCTGCAATAAAGCTGTTTTTTTCTCTTGTGCTAGTCGTGCTTCTACCTCTAGAGCCGTTTTCCTCTCTTGTGCTAATCTTGCTTCTATCTCTAGAGCCCGGGAAGCCTCCAATGCCATTTGCACTTCACGGCGATCGCATTCCGCACTCGCGGCTAAAAATTGATAATCTAAATCGCTCAGACTTTTGCCCTGCGACCAATTTTGAGTGTCTTTTAAAGCTTGTCCTCGCAACAGACGCGATTCATCTTTGTAACCCGATGCTACCCAAGCGTTGAATGTTTGTGAGTAGGGACGGAGGTTATCTAATTGTCTTAATACCCATTGGGCATTAAAAACATTCCGATAAATGGGATTTTTAATTTTGAGATAACCATTGTATTTTTCTACTAAACCAGACAACAACAGTTGTGTCTGTTCTCGACTGTCATCAGATGGAACAAGAGAAACAACAAGTAGAGGGGAAAACTCTTCTCCCGTACTCCTGGATTCCCCTGCTCCTGGGTTCCCCTGCTCAAGAGCTTCTTGTGCTTGCAACACCTGTTGATAAATACCCAACAACCGCCCTGCTTGTTGTTCGTCAAATAAAAGGCGATCGCGAATAGTACGCAAATGTTCGGGTTCGTCTTGTGACTGCCAATTTTGAATAATACGCGTTTTTACTAATTCCTCTACCCACAATACTTCTGTACCTGGAGGTAGGGTAATCATTCCTGTGGCAGTTTCAAAAGCAACATCGGTAATTAACTCACAGAGTTTTTGTGTGAGAAACGGTTGTCCCCCTGTCCAATGAATAATCTCTTGTAGTATTGCTTGTGGTTGACTAATTACTTCTGCTAATCCTGGAAGCAACGGCGTGGCTTCATGCAGATCAAAGCCTTGTAATTCAATTGCTTTACCAAGATTAAAGGGCGTGCGACGTTTATCTGCAATCAAGTCAGAGGGACTTGCTACACCAAATAGTGCAAATCCCAAACGTTCAAACTTTGAGTTATGTGGTCGTAGATTATAGCACTGACGAATCCAACCAAAAAAATCATTAATTGGAAAATTTAAACTCAGCAAACTATCAATTTCATCAATAAAGATGAAAATGCGTTTGGCTTTGCCGTCTAGGAAAGAATCGCTTTTAAGATTTGGTAATAAGATATCTTCAACAAATAGCTGTAGTTTTTGCACGGGGGAAATACCTGCTTGCATTTCCCACCAATGTTGAAAGTCGATTTGCGACCCTAATTTTAAGCTATAGAATAAGCTGATAATAAGGCCCTTGTACCATTGATCTGGTGCAGTATCTTCAATACCCAAGCGAGTCATATCTAAGTAAACACAGCTATGCCCTTCTTCCTTAAGCCGATAGCTTGTACGCTGTAGTAACGATGACTTGCCCATCTGACGAGAGTTGAAGACATAACAAAAATGGCCTGCTTTCAAGCAGGCATAGAGTTGTTCATCTGCCTGACGGGTAACGTATGTGGGATCGTCACTGCGGAGACTACCCCCTACTTGATATCTCATATTTAAGTATGATTCTTATAAGTAAAGACATTAACATAATGATTACGTAATTTGCAGATAAATTATTGAAAGTAAATATTGTAAATTTTAAAACACAGATTTAGCTCGACACAATTTAGAGACGATTTATGAAATACACCTTAAATTTTTAATTCTAAGAAAAACCGCAAATTTCAATTTCTTCTTGGCTAAAAGTATCCCTTAAGATCTTGCGGAGAACACGCTGAATATGAGGGTGTTTTCCAGGCTTGACTTTTGTCAATGTCAGCAGCAATAGATTATTCTCACCAAAATTTTCGATTCCAGATACTCGCGTAGGTTCTAGAACATCCTGTTCATCTGTTTTTAACTGCTGTCCTACCTTCTCAACTACTCTATACACACGATCTAAATTAGAGTCATAAGAAACACTAATTTCTACCCTTGCATATATACTGTTTGGAGTAGTTGATAATCGAGCCGATATCTCCATTACGAACAATTTGCAATTGACCGTCGGGATGGCGAACGTGAGTGGTTCGCAGTTCAATCGCTTCTACAATCCCTTCAATATTTCTTTCTTCTACTTTCCCAACTTCAACATAATCACCCACCAAGTAATAGTTTTCAAACAAAATCAAAAATCCACAAACAACATCATTAATTAGGTTTTGCGCCCCAAGACCGACTGCTATACCCACAATTCCAGCACTCGCTAAAATTGGTGCAGGATCGATGCCAATCAATTTAAGTATAGTTACTCCGGCAGTAAAGTAAACGAAATATTTAGCAAAACTCCGTATTAAAGGAATTAGTGTCAGCCTTTTTTGTCGCTGTAAATCATTGACATCTGTAGTTTTTAAATAGAACTCATCAAGTATAAAGTAAGCGACTTCAATCGAAACACTGCTAATAAAGAAAACACCAATAATTTGCACAATTGTAGGGGTATAAGAGCCGATCCAAGCTATAGGCTCTATTTCAGGTACAACAAGATTTACTATACCGACATAGAGAACGTATTCCAAGCATTTTTTGAAGAGAGGGATTAAATGACGTAACCGCTCATATAGACGCAGTAAATTGTTAGAACTAGAGTATTTCAGACTTAGGGCATCGAGCGTATCAACGATAGTAGCAACAGCTTTAACAATCAGTAACCCAATTGAAATAATAATGTATATTTTTAAAGCAATGTAAAGATATTTGGTGATAGCTGTCGGTAGGTAAAGAAAATTCGCACATAAAATAGCAGAAGCTATCCATATACTATAAATAATAATTCTTTTTAAGACTCTAAAAAAAGCTTCGACGCTCTCATCATTAGCCTTAATTCGATCGGCTTTTTTAGTGTATTCGCAAATCCAGTCTATACCCCGACTTAATGGTGAAATGCTAAATTTAACTAATATTAGGAGGCTCATAGTTTTCCAACTTGCTGTGAAGAGATTGCGCCAAAATTGAGTCGGAAGACTACGAATAAGGTTAAGTTGGAATTCTTGAACGTTTCCACCTCGATAAATTACCGTTCCATTGATACCAACTATCGCTAGACATAACACCATACCAGTCAGAATTAAAACTTTGCTAATACTCCGGCGCAGGAAGGTGATATTTGCAGTTCTTCCTTGAAGCCAAGAAACTTTAATGAGTTGTTTGAAGATTATGCCAATTAGCCAGTTCAACAGCAGAAAAATGATTATTAAAAATATGACTTCCCCCAGGATAATTAGTATATTATTCATTTTGTAGATATCAGTTAGTTGATTTATTAAATTTGAGCAGAGAACTAGGGCAAAAGTACTTGAAGTTGCTTCTATCTGCGTGCATGTATGTAGTCTACAAAGTAAAATCTTGGATGAAGCCAGAATCTTAGCCAAGCGTAAGCTCCTAGACTGAGTAGTGAGATCGCAATTAAGGGTAAACCCAGAGTCAGTCGCAATTCATCAGGAAAGAGAGCAACAGCGCAAACAGTAACAATAAAGTAGATTAAAAGCACTGCTTGTAAGCATTCTACAACTAAAAGTGCTTTCCGACAGCTATGACAATGTTGGGTGTGTTGCTTGTAGCGATCGAGGATGTGTTGGCGATCGTTATTGATATTCCTTGTGAGTGGAACTTCGATTCCAACTTCACTCCAAGGTAGTTGTCCGTGACAGTAGCGATCGAACCAACTTCTAAACTCAATAATTAAACGGTCTGCACTTGTCGGTAACTGATAGGCGGTTTTCCAACTTTGGGTAGTTTGTCTTTGCTGAAGAAAATGCTCTTGCTGCATAAGAAGAACCATATCTCCATCAATTACCAAATTGCGATCGTTAATATGTTCCCACCACCGGGGTTGGAGACGAAAGAGTTTTGTGGCGAAGTTACGGGCAAATAAAATAATAATTCTAGACTTACCTGGAGATACAGGTATACAGTAGCTAACAAATCCAAACTGTTTGCTACTATCACTAAAACTGAAAGTATACTCTAAGCGACAAGGTGGTTCAAAAGTGATTTTTCTTTGAACACGTCCAAATGTTGTCACTTCAATCAAATTGGCTGTTGATTGCTCAATTTTAAACTCAATTGGTCTGGCTTTTGCGCGATCGCCTTGCACGCCATGATGAGAAAATGGAACATGACTCGGATCTGCCACATTTTCTATAAGAGTTTGCCAGTCATACTCTAAATCCCGTACAAAAGAAGTCCAAACAAAGCCAATGCTAGCATCTATTTTGGGTGACAAAGGTAAGGGTGTATTAGTAGCTTGTTGAGTTGATTTTACATCTGGCCAAACCCAGAGTAAATCCTGTTGCTGACGGACTGGTAGTGCTACAGCACACAGAATTTCTTTATTCTTGCTCACAAGTTCTGGATTTTCTGCTTGGGGAATATGAGTGCAAATTCCTTGCTTGTCAAATTGCCAACCATGATAACTACACATTAAATTCCCCGTTTTCTCATCAATGCGTCCCTCACTTAAGGGTGCAAGGCGGTGGGGACATTGATCTAAAAATACTTGAAAAGTTTGGGATGATTTGGGTTTCCAGATCACTAAACGCAGCCCCAAAAGTGTTACTGGTGTTGGTTTTTTGGGTTCTAAGTCTTCGATTGGTGATAGGGGATACCAATGCTGAAAAAAATTGAATTCCGGTTTCATTTGACAAAAAATTAGGGTGTCGAAGACTCTTTGGCGAGAGGTTCATCGAACTCAGGTTAAATAAGGTTTTTAAGAAAGTTGGAACCTGTAATTTTTACAGTAATCGCTGTCGTAACAACGAGTGTTATTGTTTCCCGAAGTAACTTGTGCGAAAGCAAGGCTTCAGTTGTGACCCTCAGAGGTAACGAAAACGTTGGTGATTTTGGGATGCGATCGCCCATTGCCAAGAGAACCGAGCCTCCCAATCTCTTGAAGGGAATAATCGGCTCTCGGCAGCGGATTTAAGCTAAAACATCAGTTTGTAGTAGTGCTTTGCGTAATGCTGTTACTGCTTCTTCTGTCTCTATCAATCTCTCAAGAGAAAGTGCAATATCATCTTCAACCTTTAACAGTTTAGCTGCTTTTTTTACAGCTTGTCGCTCTTCAGTTGCGTAATGGTCAACACGAGCCATTTGAATTGCATGATACAATAATGACCTTGATTTAGACCAAGTAGGAACATCAACTGTAATCTTACCCAGCAAAATTTCTAAATTAGAATTTTTGTAGTCGAATGCTTTGTATTTCACTATTACTTCTTCAGGAGCGCCAGCCAAGCGTTGATGATTTACTAACCAGTTAAATTCGGCTTCTGAAACCTCTCCATCAGCACCTGCAATAGCAAGTAGAGCATATCCATAGTTCAGGTATGCTTCAGTGGGAATTGCAGAAATACCTAAGTTCTTTTTCAGAAATTCTGAAGCAGGTAGTACTTCTGGAACATTACTCATACATTACCTCTTTGTTTTTTGAGAATTTATTATTTAGCAGATGCAATTTATAAATGAAAGAATTATTGCCTGGGTTTATAAGTAATGTTTACCCATTAAATTCTTTCTATAATTGCTGATGTACTGCTATTGCTATTTACGCATTTAAATAATCTCAGCATCAAAGCGAAAATGCAAGGAAAGTTAAGGTATTTAAGAAAGTTAGCAAAAAAATATTTTAAATTGAAAATATCTTCTATTTAAAGCTTGATATTTGATATCAAACATCTATTCAATAAATATTCAAAATAATTAACTTGTGTAGAATCAGAGTAATTTAAGGCTATTGTTGAAAATAAGGTTAAAGATAATGTATGAGAAGTCAGCGCTTCTATTTCGACTGATTAATCTTAAAATTAAGAATTTATGACAAAAGCGATTGTTGCTGCACGTGCTGGTCAACCATCTCCTTCTTTGCTCCCTGAGATTACTACGGATTCTCATAAAGAAGACTTAAAGAAGACTTGTTCAAAACTGCTTAAGAGCGCTTCCGCGATACAGTCCGGCATTGCCGAGCGCACAACGCTGAGTTAGTCCACTCCAAAAAACCTCCTTGCCCCCATACCAGAGCCCAAGTACTCACTCACTAGCCCGCAAAGCGCGTTCGCGTCGCGGCTGCTTTGCAGCATCGCTTGTCTCAAGTCAACTCCAACAAACTTCCTTACCTTTACTCGGGAGTACTTGATTGGCGATAAGAACCTGCCAAATTCTCGCTCACTTTTAGGGGGCTATCTGTCATTCAACCAATCACCCCCCTGAACGCATACGATTACCTTATAGTTGCTCTATCAAACAATTGTGGATAGCTGCTGGGGGGGACAAGAGGGGCTAAAAAGCAGACTGGATGACCCTCCAGGAATTAAGCCTAAATTTCTTAATCTTTCCCAAATGTCTGCTTCTCTTTGAATTCAAATACAGTACCACTGTCAGTTGCGTTTTTAGGTGCGTTTGGTAGAATTCAGGTAATAATTGCATATTTTCATTAGATAGGTCTTGTTGACACCCAACCTATCTTTTTTACCATAAATGGAGCAAATCTTTACCCTGTAAAGCTTTCAAACTTTCTTCTCCCCCCGACAGGGATAGCTGTTTTGCAAAATAAGTGCGGTAGATTTCGCAACGCGGTAAGATGCGATCGCCTTCAAAGCAAATTAATCCCAAACCTTCAAGCTTGTAAGTGTCAATAGGATTAAGAGAAATACCTTGTTTTGCTGCCAGAATTTCAGCATAGGTCTTTGCTAATCTAGGATTTTCTTGCAGCTTGATCCAGTGTCGCCATAAATGATAGCGGTAGATTCCACCATTGGCGATCGCATCCTCTATTATTTCTTGCAGAGTCATTTCTTGAGACCTAAGATAGTACAAACTAATCTGAATTAGTGCGGGATGTCCTCCTACTAACGACATCAGTTTGGCAAAATCTTTAGCTTTAAATGAGTCTAAACCATACCGTCTCGCTAAATCTTCTACTTGTGGTTGAGTAAAATCGTTCAGACGAATAGGTAGGCCAATATTAAAAGGAGAGAGGTTAATATCCATAGAGATATAGTCTTCAGTTGAGTAAACCATTACTAATCTCAGCTTTTGCCACTTAGGATTGTGTCGTGCTTCCTCACACCATGACCTCAATAAAGCAAAAAACTCTTGACAAATGTGAGGATATTCAAAAAAACGGTCAATTTCATTCAACACTAAAACCACTGGGCTTTGACATTGCTCAAGCAAATAGTTTTCTAAATAGAAGCCGCTACTCAAGTTGTAGCCAATTTCTTCATTCCACTTTTCCTTGAGGTTGGGGTCAATACCTAACTGAGTTGCAATTTTCCAGCAAAGACGACGCAACAATTTATTTAAATCAGTTAGACTCTCACTATCAAATTGGTAGCAATTCAGATTCACAGTCTGATACCCAAGTTTCTGTGCAAAAGCACAAAGCCGCAATACAAGAGAACTTTTACCCATTTGTTTGGGAGATCTAATCCGAATCACGCAGCCACTAGTAGTTACTTCTCGATAAACCTTTCTCTCTAGTGGAGGACGTTCAATATAAAAGTGAGAATCTAAAGGTACGGGGCCATCCGGGTATGACCAAAGATTTTCTATCTGTTCGGTTTGTGTGTGATGTTCTTCGACAAATGAGGTTAATTCAGAACGTTGAGATAAATTTTCTTCTATATTTGCAGTAGATAATAAGTCAGATGTTTCAGTCTCATTTGCTTTGTTAACTATGGTGTAGTCTTCGCTATGTAGTTCTAGATTAAAAGCGCTAAAACAGAGTTTTATAGTTTTTTGATCTACACATCCATTTAAAGACCATAATTTACTCAAAGTTCTAGTAGAAATATTAATGCGCGAGCTTATTTCTTCTAAACTCAAGTGTTCGCCTTTATTTTCTACTATCTCCAAAGAAAGAATTGCTGATTGTAACCGTTTAATTCCTGTAGAAGTCAGTATAGCTCCTCGATTGCGTCTAGTTTTATACATTACTGCTCCAAATATTTATTATAAATCAGTATCACAAGCAATAATTTTTTCTATTTGCTTACTGAAAATACAATTTTACGTAGTAAGTCTTGATACAGTACCATTTATTTTTTTTTAACTCCATTGAAATTATAATAGATGCAAGTAAGATTATACTAGCTTGACAGTCAATGCTAGTATCAATTAGCTATTTTTGCTACTTTTCGTACTTTTCGCACTTTTCCACTCGGTGGATAGTTGTCTTGCAAAAACTTTCTTTCTTCAGAAAGTTTTTATATTTACCTAAATTTGTCTAAATGTGATTCAGTAACTAGTGCTTTTGACTTGTATAAGTTATAATAATTATTTCTAAAAGAAAAAATTTTATAACTGTCTTGATACCCATTGAGGAGTAAAAATACTCTGGTAAATCGGATTTTTAACTCTCAGATAACCTTTATAATTTTTAACTAAACTAGATAGTAACAGTTCTATCTGTTCTTCACTATTATCGGCTGGTATCAAGTTATCTAGTGGATTCCTATTCTTTAGTTCCTCTACTTGTAACACCCGTTGATAAATTTTTAATAACTTTCCTGCTTTGTGTTTGTCAAAAAGCAAGCGATCTCTTATGGTACGCAGATGTTCGGGTTCATCTTGGAATTCCCAATGTTGAATAATGCGCGATCGCACTAATTGTTCTACCCAATACCAATATCCTTCAGTACCGTTCGGTATGGTAGTCGTTCCTTTATAACTTTCTAAGGCAACTTGCACAACTAAATGACAAAGCTTTTGCGTGAGAAACGGCTGTCCTCTTGTCCAATGAATAATATGCGACAAGATTGTCTGTGGCTGGGTGACTACTTCTTCTAAACCTTCAAGTAGGGGTATAGCTTCATGTAATTGAAAGTCAGATAACTTAATTGCTTGACCTATCTTAAAGAGAGTTCGATATCGATCGGCAATTAGGTTAGAAGGACTAGTTACACCAGACAAAGCAAAACCCAAGCGATAAGCACGCTTGTGCGGCTTGCGCGGCTGGGCGATAAGCGCTCTTTCAGCTTGCGCCGAAGCGATCGCTCTTATGCGTGGTGTTTGGAAGGCAATGTCTTTATTTTATTATTTTGTCAATGTGTAAGTCTTATTAATAACTACAACTTGTCATTTTCAGTATATGTCTGCTGACCGCTTGTCTGGAAAACTGAAATAAAAAATGTGAGAATCTCTGATGAGTACATCGGAAGAAACCCGCATTTTTTCAGCAAATTTATCCAACACTCACTTGGTCAGTAGTGACATCGGTTGCACCCGATACTCCACTAGCAACAGAAACTATTGTGTCAAGGATATCTTGATTGGGAACGCTTCCTTTTAATACAACGGTGCTACCTGTTTGAGCAACCCAGAGGGTCTCTATCTCGCTTAATTCAGAGTTTTGGTCAAAAGCAAGTGCAACTCGTTTTGCCAGTCCACTTTGATCGTACTCTCCATTCAGACCAACTCTCTCAGGAGGAATTTCTCCACCATCGGGTGATGTTTCTACTGGTACAGGGTTTGTCTGTGCATTTTCTGGCTTTTCCAGTCCGAACAATCGTTGTAACCAACCCATATGAATAACCCAAAAACTATCACATTTGGTTATACCATACAGAGTTTTTACAGTTACCGATTGTTGGTAATCGCTCTGGGGGCAATAACATGAAGCATCAGCCCTGCATGGCGATCGCACCACAGGTGTATTGAGACAATAAAGTCTTACACTGGCGTAGCCCCCAAGCCTTAATCTTACGTTAGCCAAAAAAACTGGATTGACAATAAAGTTTTACCTTGGGACGTTTGCCCATTCCTTTTTTGAGGAGCGAGCGTGACAATAAAGTTTTACACCAAGATGATTGAAAATGCTTTAAGTGATACGGCCCATCATACAAAATCCAGTCGCAAACGTACCAAAGTATGGATGGTTTCAGTGTAGGACTTTATTGTCTTGTGTACGACTTTATTGTCTTATGTAGAACTTTTTTGTTCTCATACAACAGGGCTTCTCAGATGCAATCAGTTTGCCACACACATTTTTGCCATCTTTCCGTGAGAAATTTCGCGCTTCGCTCAAACGCCGACAATGCGTTACGGTTTTACGGAAAACCTCAATTTCTTTCACCATGTATTACATCGTTGTTCTCCTCTACCTCGTCCCACGTATTACATGGAATAAGCACAATCAACTCCTCTATAAGGTTTTTTCCTTACCCAGCAATGAATTAATTCCTCTCACCCTTTAAGTAAGAGCAAACGCACAGTTATAAAAGCTTTTGCCCCTTCTGCCATATAATGAGTGGACTTCTGCCTCCATGTACTAGCTTCTCCAAGACATCTGGTTCTACCAAGTTCGTGATTCGGTAGAATTATGTCTTTCTACTGAAAAAAATTTCCGCTTCTCCACTCTCAAGATAGAGGTATAAAGTTCTTAATTATTTCTAGCGGACTATTGGCGAATTCATTTGATAACCTGACAATATTGATAGTCCAAACATTCTAAGAAACACAGCCTCTACATTGTTAACTACTCAATAATCATTGAAACGTTAATTATTTAGTTATTAGCAATGCTGTCCGTTAGTAATGTTTTTTAAACCGTAAAATTCATTTCAATTTCACAATTTACTATGACAAAGCCAATAGAATTTAACTTATTTGCACCCTATAATGAAGGCGCTGCTGTCATTGGTTCTTTTTCTAACTGGGAACCAATACCCATGCAAAAGGGTGATGATGGTTATTTTCGCACCACTGTTGAATTAGAAGACGGTACTTATCAATATAAATTTCGCGTTCAATCTAAATCTTGGTTTTTTGAACCCGACCAATGGGTAGATGTGACCGACCCTTACGCCACTAACATTGATGAATGGGGCGGAAATGACAATGGTCTTATACAAATCAAAGATGGCGAACGTATTGTTGATACTTATGTTTGGCAACACGACGATAAGCCTTTACCTGCAGACCATGAATTAGTTATTTATGAATTGCACGTTGCTGACTTTTCTGGTGGTGAGGACGATCCTTATGCACGTGGTAAATACAAGCACGTAGTTGAAAAACTAGATTATCTATGCGAACTAGGAATTAACGCTATTGAGTTAATGCCAGTTAAAGAATACCCAGGTAGTTATAGTTGGGGTTACAATCCTCGTTATTTCTTTGCCACAGAATCAAGTTACGGTTCAACAGCAGAGTTAAAAAATCTTGTTGATGAGTGCCATGCTAGAGGCATTCGTGTCATTATGGATGGTATTTATAACCATTCAGAAGCATCCTGTCCCCTCACACAAATCGACCACGATTATTGGTACCATCACGAGCCTCGCGATCCCGATAATAACTGGGGACCAGAATTTAATTACGAACACTATGATGAAAATTTAGAGACTTATCCTGCTCGAAGATTTATTGGAGATACGGTTCGTTTCTGGATTAGTGAATATCATCTTGACGGTATTCGTTATGATGCAGCACGGCAACTTGCTAACTATGACTTCATGCATTGGATTGTGCAGGAAGCTAAAAAAACTGCAAGCATGAAACCTTTTTATAATATTGCCGAACACATTCCTGAAACTACCAGCATCACCAATGTAGACGGACCAATGGATGGGTGCTGGCATGATAGTTTCCTCCATACTGTTGTCGCACACATTTGTGGCGATACCTTTGATTTAGAACAACTCAAAGACGTCATTGATTGCAAGCGTCAAGGTTTCATGGGTAGCACGAATGTTGTGAATTACTTGGCAAACCACGACCACGATCGCCTGATTGTAGAATTAGGAAACCGCAATATTTTTGATGAAGATGCTTTTAAACGATTGAAGTTAGGTGCAGTTCTCCTAATGACAGCCGTAGGTGTACCCATGCTTTGGATGGGTCAAGAGTTTGGGGAGTACAAGCCGAAAACCCAAGAGTCATCCAAAATTGATTGGAAATTGCTAGGCAATGACATGAATCGTGGCTTATTTGAACATTACAAAGGTTTGATTAATCTGCGGAAAAACAATCATGCTCTTTACACGGAAAATATTGACTTCATTCACGAAAATCCAGAGGCAAAAGTTTTAGCGTACAGCCGATGGAATGACGAAGGTTCTCGGGTTGTTGTCGTCGTCAATTTCTCAGAAAACTTCCTCGGCGGTTATCACGTGCCTAACTTTCCTAATGGTGGTACGTGGCACGAATGGACTAGCGATTATGATATTGAAGCTGGTGACGATGGTATTCTAACCGACTTAGGACCCTATGAAGCTAAAGTGTTTGTTTGGCAATAAGTAAACCTTTCTCCTCTTGGACTCTCGTTCCCATGCACTGCATGGGAATGCTAGAGTTTCTTCACAAGGTTTATAAAACTTAGTAAACTAAATTTCCAGTTCCTCGTAATTGACGTAAGGAATTTATGCAAGCCGGACAATCGCATCCAAATAGCTGAATCGCCGCATCACTTTCCTCATCCGAAAATTCCAACATAGCAATGTCCTGTGCTGATTTTCCTGTGGTGACGGTAGATGACTTTTCAGGAGTAGATGCTTGCTTTCTTTCCGAATCCCGAATACATACCAATTTATTAACAGCGTGAGGACTCGCTATACAAGTCTGACCGTTTTGAGTATGGATTAATTGCTGGTTATTAGTAGCAGCATGGACAGGATGAATAACACCTAGTGTAGACATCAGAGATACAAAAACTGAGGAACTAGAAAGTAGGTTAAGTATAAGTTTTCTGCTCATGTTTGTAGGATTCCTAGAAAAGATATAATTGTCCATTTAAGGTATTCGATCCATTGAAATAGGTCAAGTGTGTTTATACCTGATGGCTAAATTGACAATGTCTATTATAAGTAAGTTTCTGCTTTGAATTAAATTTATTTAACTCTTTCTATAAATAAGAATTTTCTTAAAAAAAACAAAGCACAAAAAATTTTTATGAGAGCTTGAAATAAGAAAACTCTCATACTATATAACCTTTTACGATATTTTAGAGTAGAGCAAAAGACCCAGTTTCTATCTATTGCTGTAAAAACTTATGTCTTATTGATGTTAAGACGCTTAAAACAGTATGCTTTTACAAAGAAACAGGATTTTTGAAATTAAAGTACCGAGCCACTGGCAGAATAATTGGGTATCAGAAGAGTGGTGCGCTCGACTTCCGCACCACTTGGGTAGATGCTTACTCGGGGTATAAGCGTTTATTTCCGCAACTACCCGAACATAAACCAAAAAAGTGAAGAACTTGGAAAGAAAAATCTGAACGTGGAAAAAAACTGGATTTTTCTGTGAAGGCGAACACCGTAGCGATGCTCCCGTTCCTCAATGGAACAGCACAAGTTCGATCTCAGACAGTTGTCTTAACTTAGAAACAAGTACAATTTCCTTTCCTTCTGCCCTCTCTGTGCCTTGTTTCTTGAGAGTGTTATGTATCCTTAAAGTTTTAAGATGAACCAACTTTATATCCATTGCGACCGTTAGCTTTTGCTTCATACAAAGCTTGGTCTGCGATCGCAATTAAATCTTCGGGCAATAATTCTTGCGCGGGATTTAAGCAGGCAATACCGATGCTGACAGTGACACACTGACTGACACCGGAGCGAAGGTGAGGAATTTGAAGTTGGGCAACTGCTTGCTGAATTTGTTCCACAATCTGTATTGCTCCCATCGTATCGGTATTGGGGAGAAGGATTGCAAACTCTTCTCCTCCATAACGAGCAACTAAATCGGTGGGTCTTTTCACAACTTTATCTAGCGTTTGAGCAAATTGTTGCAAGCAGTTATCTCCTGCTTGGTGACCGTAGTAATCGTTGTAGAGTTTGAAGTGATCGATATCACAAAGGAGCAAACTTAAAGGAGACTGTTCTCGGTTTGAACGTTGCCATTCGCGCTCGAGACATTCATCAAAGCTGCGACGATTGGCAATTTGAGTTAAGCCATCTAACTTTGCAAGACGCTGTAGTTCTCGATTGGCTTCTTCCAACTGTTGATAGAGTTCTGATTGTTGAATTGCGATCGCCAATTGAGTACTCAGCTGTCGCAATAAATGCCAAGTTGCTTGTTGCCACTGGTATGGCATATCACAATGGTGAGCAATTAATAACCCCCAAAGGTTCTGATGAATGACAACGGGAAGAACTAACACGGCTCTGGCTTGCAATGTCGTTAGCAAATTCACGTAACACGGATCTAAATTAGCTTTTAAAATATCGTTAACTGCATGAATGCGTCCTTGAAAATAGGAATGAGAAATGGTTTTTTGAAAACAAGGGTCTTGAACGTTCTGACCGAGAATAGAAAAAGATGGGTCTGATATTGATTCTGCTATCACTGTTCCGTGCCACTCAGCGTCAAATTGGTAGATAACAACTCTGTCAACTTGAAGAAACTGCCGCACTTCTTCTACGGTTGTGGTTAAGATTGAGTCTAAATGCAGAAACTGACGGATGTTTTGAGCAATAATTCCAATCAATCTCTCTCGATGTATTGCATGCTGCTCCCTTTCCAATGCCCTTCTGAGGGCTAACTCTGTTTGTTGCCGTTCTGCTAAATCTGTTTGTATCTGACGGTAAAGATCGGCTTGATGGATTGCGATCGCTAACTGCTCTGAAATTTGTTTGAGCAAATCGACTTCCCACTGCTGCCAGTATCGGGGGTTTTGACATTGATGGGCAATTAATAAACCCCAAAGACGATCCTGTCCGAGAATAGGAATCACAATTTTTGACCTAACGCCCAGTTGTCTGAGTGTTTCTGCAAGGCATGGAGCTATTTCATCCCGTTCAATATCCGCGATCGTTTGGACACGTCCCTCATAGTAGAGCTGGTAATTCTCTTGAGGAAAAATTTCTTCTGGCAATGGTTGTCCGGTAATCAGCGGAATATCCTTAGCAACCGCTTCACTAATAACGGTACCCGTACCATCAGCCATAACTTGATAAACTAAAGCTCGGTCTGCTTGCAGCAATTGCCTGACTTCTGCAACACCCGTATTTAAAACCTCCTCTATGCTTAAAGACTGGCGAATGCGTTGAGTCAATTGCGAAACAAGGTGTTCTCGTTCTGCTTGTTGTTGCAAAGTGATTTGTGCTTGCTTGAGAGAGGTAATATCCACACATACAGACGTTACCATCCAACAATCGGCAACGTCATCCCGTCTCGAGCAAAATATACCCAAAATCCATCGTACAGAGCCATCTTTATGCCGAATACGATATTCTATATTTCTCGAGCATTCCGCGAAAATATCCTCGTACAATGGAGCAATGATCGTTTCCCAGTCATCAGGATGTATTGTCGAGCTCCAGAGATTTTTATCTGCCGTGATTTCCCCTACAGTGTAGCCAAGGACAGCCTCAGTACCTGCAGAGCAGTACTCATACTCCCAATCTTTATTGGAAAATACTCGGTGGCAGCAAATCGCAGCCCTAGCTCTATTCAAAATATCGTTGAGTTTTGCTTCGGACTCTTGCAGTGCTTGTTCAAGTCGTTTGCGATCGCCAAGTGCTTGCGAAATGACTCTCGGCAATCGAATTGCTGCATATAGTACAATACACGCAGCTAGGGCGTCGATTCCTCCTAACAGCCAGTACTGCTTGTACCAAAGCATCCAAATTTCTATTATATGACTTATCCCACAACCAATCAGCAAAACTCCAAATAACAAAAAGATTTGAGCGTCAGGCAACTCTTTGCGCTTGCAAACAAAATACATTAATGCCAGGGCAATAGAGTTGACAGCTAAAACAAGCACGACATTGGAAATTAACTCAAGCAAAAGCAATTCAGGATTTTGGGAATAGCAATGCTCTGGGGAAATAGATAATACGGCTATCAAAAATAATGATATTTGATGCAGAATAACCACCTCGCTTTAGAAAAGCAATTTTTGAGAGTTCAAGTTTTCTCTAATTGAGAGTAGGCACCCAAACAGAGGTGGAAAAATAGTCACACCCGTTCTTTTTCATAAGAATTCGGCACCCATGTAACTAGGTACCATGAAACAAAACTTATCATATATAAATACTTTCTTGTGGTTTTATTTTCCTGACAATTAGCTAAAATACCGAATATTCTCGGTAAGAGAGATGCTACATATGAGTAACAATCGCGATAATTTATGACTTTATGATTTAAAATATTTGCCGATTTTCAGCAAATTTACATAAAAAATTAGCAGTTTAATGAAGGAGAAAGTATGAAGTATAAAGGATAAAATTAGGTTTTGTACGCTGTACAAATTGAATATTATATGGATCGAGGAATGACGGTCGTTTTAGAGTTGTAGAGACGCAATGCATTGCGCCCCGACAATAACTCTCATCTGTAGGAAAAGCAAACGTTGAGGATCTAACAATGCCTTCCCTAAATTTTTCATTCTTTTAAAAGCAAGTAGTATAAATTTCCAGTACTACCCGTGATACCAGCCCGAGAACCAGCTAAAGAACCCGTCCCCATAAAGTAATCGACACGTCCCGGAGTTTTGATCGCACTACCTGTGTCTTGGTCAAGCACAAAGCGATTGACCTGACGAGATTCCAAAGCGCCACCTATTTTTGGATAGGGGAATGAGCCATGAATCAGTGCCAGTGCTCCAGGAGGCATGAGAGATTTATCTGTAGCAATGCTGCGCTCTGCCGTTACAGGTACCCCTATACTGCCGGACGCAGACTCACCATTAGTTTCCTTAAAGAAAATAAAGCGTTCCCACAAAGGTAGATATTCATTTAAATCTTGAGGATTGCGGTTAAAATATGAGATTATACCGGGCATAGTAGCGTTTTCACGCTTAAGCTTCCCATTTTTAATAAGTTCTTTTCCAATACTTGTCCAAGGATAATCCGTTCCACCTGCAAAGCCAACAGAGGTCGTAGTACCATCAGTTAGTTTGAGTTGGGCAGAACCTTGAATGTGAATCAAGTATGCATCAAGTCGATTGCGAAACCAAAACATTTCCAAACCGCGCAACGGGCTTTTCTCTCCGAGCAAACCATTTTTCCCCTCTAAATCGATACGCTTGGGATGTGGTTTTGCCCATTGGTCAAAATTGGCAGGGAGTTGGTAAAGTGGATATTTATAGATTGGTGTTTGGGTACGACTGGCAGTATAAACGGGTTCGTAGTAGGCAGTAAATTTAACAGTCCCTTTACCATCACTACCCACTGATTTATAAAAAACAAATTCCCGCCGGACAGCAGATTGTAATTGTGCGGGGGATTTGGAGTTAACGACTAATTGACGGAAACGGATCAAACTACGACGGACACGATCTAGAGTAATTTCTTGAATGGGATAATTTTGATACGCTGAAACTGCTTTATCTGTTTGTAAATAACGCAAGCTGTTATCAATGGAAGCTAGTAACGCTTGTTTATCACCCCGTTTACCCTTTGTGTCCCAAATTTGCTCATCCCAACCCAAGCATCGCGATGGAGATTTACACGTTCCCACATTTATTGCTTCAAGTGGTGGAGGTAGTGGTTCGGTTGAGTTGTTTGGAGTAATTGGTATTGGAGCTATGGTGGGGACTTGAGCGATCGCTGACCTGACGGGGTTAATGAGGGCAATACCCAAACTCAAAGAAAGTAAAGCAAGGTTTTTTTTCATAATTTACATTTAATTTAATCACTCAATCGGCATAACAATTCTCTGCTCATTGTTGTATATTGTCACTACTGGTATGTCAAATGAATTCTAAGAGGATTTTTTAAAAGTCCTCTTGTTGGTAGCAAAATATTGACGTTGAGCCGAGATACGGATACTGTTGGCGAAACATTACTTAATATAAAAATGGCAGATTTACCGTGTTGTATAGAAACAATAATGTTCTACCCTGGCATTACCCAGAAGCCTTGATTTTACGTGCGCTGTACAACCTGAATTGACAATAACCCTCTTTTATCACTTTCGGGAGAGAATAATCTAGAATGCTTACAGCGTAGGACTTTTAGCAAAAACCTTGATTTCAGCCATTTTGTTAGTAAATAAACGCTCAAATCCTTGCCCTGTCTAGAGTTAAAATTTGGCTCTTATTTTTCTTTTCCCAGAGTGACAGAAGAGGGATAAAGTTTTATCCTGAACCTGAATTCACACTTTTTTTAGGGGATACCAGTGACAATAAAGTTCTCACCTAGATTTACCTGAATTTCCTTTTAACAAAGGGTTTTACACTCAAAGGCAGCGAAGCAGTGCCTTTTTTCGTAGGGTTTTAGTGTAGGACTTTATTGCCTAGGGTACGAGTTTATTGTTCAGTGTAAGACTTTTTTGTTCTTATACAGAAACGGGATGTTCAGGGAAAGTTTGTGCTCAAGAATGATGATTATCGTGAAGTACGTTCTTTGCGACTGACTGATGATACCTGGAAAGCACTTGGTATTGTGTCTGAATGCTCAGGCTTAACTAGGGCTGACTATTTAGAATACATTGTTAGACATGACGCTTTACCGAGTATTACACGGTAAAGCTCAGAATTTTTAGCTCCCGCTTAACCAAAAACCCAACCTCAACCGGGTATTACACGGAAGAAAGAAGCATCTGATCGGTAGAATTCCTTCACCGCTTACATCAGCACGGTGGGGACGCGGAGCATCTGGATCGACGGGGACAGCGATATCGCGCACAGGCTCGCTCCTTTGAACTGGGGAACCGCATCATCGCACTCCAAACCCAAAAAACCAGGCTCATCACCTAAGATATTGTTACCTTTGATTATCAGAATTGTTATTTTGTGTGAATTCTTGGGAAACCTATAACTGTAGCTTCTAATACGCATTAATCTGTAAAACTATGTCAGCCAAAGTTGTCTGTATTTCTAACCTCAAAGGAGGGGTAGGCAAAACTACGCTTGTTATGGCATTAGCTGAAGTGCATTAATGTCGGAAGATGTTTGGAATGTTCAATTTGAGAGTAGAGGGTTAACTTTACCTTATTTGTTCAAACATCCTGAGTTCTTCTTGAGTGACTACAAAAAAGGTGATTTTGTAGTCAAATCTTCTGTATCTAATGTGAGGAATGGAAACTCTTTTAACTGTTTACATTTCATACCTAGTAGCCCGGTGTTATTTGAAATTCAAGAATATTTATCATCGGACTTTTATCCGCTAACGCAATTAAAACCCGTTCATCTATTACGAGAGCTTCTCAAACCATTATTAGGAAATTATGACTATATTTTGATAGATTGCCCACCCAATCTCAACCTAATTATTAAAAGTGCTTTTTTGGTAAGTGATTTTTGCATAATGCCCTGTGTTCCGAACAAAATGTCAATTCAGGGATTAGATATCGTACTTCGACGGATTGATGCATTTAATAATGAAAATGGTCATAATTTAAAGCCTCTAGGGATTATTGTTTCTCGTTATAACGGGACATTAGCTCAAACAGAATATATGAGATTTATTACAGAAAATCCCTTCTTTCCACAAGTTTTTCATACCAAAATTCCAGAAAAAGCCAAAGTAGCACAGGCTTTGGACTTTGGTGGACAAGTAACATATAAACAAAAATATGCTGAGTCTCATCAAGTTATGACTCAACTAGCAAAGGAATTTATTCAAAAAGTAGGTTAAATAAATGGATTCATCACAAATCACCAGTTTTTTAAGACTTCTTGCAGATGTAATAGAATCAAACCCACAAGTGGCTAAAGCTATAAAAGAGCAAATGGATAAGAACACTAATTTACCTAAAACAGAGGAATTATCTAAAACAACAATTGAACCAAACGATATAGCTGTTAAAAATTTGAATGATGGTCATACATTGAATGGTGAAACCCTCTTAACTAAATCTAGAGAAATTTTAAGAGGACAGGGTAAAGAACAACTCAAAATTTACTTGGTTGAGCAAGGTGAGAATGTAAGAGAAATCTTGAAATTTGGTCAACTCGATCCCAATCGTTCGATTCGTCGTCGGAAAAATTTGAATAGCATTATTGAGCATATTATTAGTCATTTAATAGCTCAAGAGAAAAGCGGAAAAACATTTGCAGGGTCTTTTCCAAGAGTTTAAAAAACTATTGAAAAGTCTATGCCATGGGGGATAGTTCCCCCAGTTTTCCCAGGCTCATCACCTAATATATAGTGTGTTTGAACTCGCACATCTAGCAGCGCTTCGCGATCTGCCGCTATGCTGTAGCGAAGCGATCGCATAACTAACAACTTGGGTTATTATCTAATCTAGATTATTTGATTCATCTTCGGGCTGCTCTTCCCCACCCACCTTTGAGTCACAGATATACTGTTGCCAATATACGGGAATTATTGGGGTTCGGAAATGGCGATTGGCAATGAGTCCTAATACAAACCACCCACGAGTAATGCACGAGAGGTTGTTGAAAGCCTGGTGCTTTTCACAAAGACGAGTGATGTAAGTTTTCAGGTCATCTAAGTTTTCCGACAATCGAAACGGCTCGAAAGTAAACCCGCTTGCATATCCTGCATTAGTGCTGTACAGGTGGTTGTCTGTATCTTCGTCAGGAAACCACACCTGAAAATTAGTGTTGGTAAAAGTTCTCCTCACAGCTTCTTGGAAAGCTGTATAATCATCAGCAAGATTCAACACAGCATACCAACCAGCTAGCATGGGCAGAAGCGTGGAAGCGTGCATCAGCTCTTCTTTCGGTGGAGCTTGACCAACTTCCATTGCAACAAGGTCATTGTAACTGTCCGAAGTGATGGGGAAGTATTTACCGAAATGATAAGCGTTGACTATATGATAGCTAAGTTCTTTAACCCAATTGGCAGCTTCATCTCTGTATCCAGCTGCAGTGAGTGTTAGGAGTCCCAAGGCAATGTCAATCGCATGACCGTCATATCGGGGAGTAAACGCAGGAGGATTGTTCTCAATTAGACCTGCAAGCATCTGTGCGACCGCTTGCATCTGCCCAGAGTACCTCTCACGAAGCTGTTCATCGCGTGTAAATGCGGATAAATTCTCAAAGGCTATGCCCAGTGCGCCAAGAATACCGATGACTTCAAAAGTGCGAAGGGGGTACTCCAGTTCATCTGCACCATAGCCAAACAAACCATCCTTTACAAAGCAGTGTTGCTGAAGCTTGGCAGCATATGCACCAGTAACCTTAAGGTACGTCAAGAAAAGTTGGGTAAATTTCCCGCTCGTTGTCTTACAATCGAAAAGCTCGTTTTGACGCATCCAGTCCCAGGTACGAAGAATGGCGCGTTCGGCACAGAGTAAAGCAGGTCGGAGATTATCAGCTTCTTGACACCAATGGAAAACAATGTTGGTGCTCAGATTGAGCAAGCAAAGTGCTTTCTGGCGCTTGCGCTCAGCGCTTTTATTTTTCTCAGAGGGCAAGTCGCGTTTAAACAGTGTCTCCTCAATGAGCGCATAGAAGAAACGCGGTTCATCCTCGTTTTGGTCAGCTAGTGCGATCGTCTTACGCAGATGCTTTTGAGTGGATTCTGGAAATAAGTACTCATCAAGAAAATACTGTTCGATAAGCAAAGTTAGCCGATCGCCACCCCAAAAGTCAAACTCAATCTCGCCATATTTTGGATCGCTCGTCGTGTACCTATGAACAAAGTTGACCCAGTCCGGTTCAACATCTTGTTTTAATTCACCCCCAGTAGCAAGGATAATTTTCTTTGGTAGTGCCTCGTGTTCTGGTCGGACACGGTTACGCAAGTACGAGTCAAGTATTTCGTTGAGCGACGGACGCACAGCATTTTTCCCTGCATCCCAGTCGGTGCGAGAAATATCCCCCTCTTTCACAGTGAATAAAAATAGTTTCTGCTTATTGTCTTTAGGGTCAACACCAACAGCAGGAATATCAACACCAAATTGGCGCGGACCAACAGCAGGACGACTTAATAAATCAATTCCCATCATCAGAAGAAGGTCGGGGAGTAGCGCATCTATCTCTTTTGACTCTTTGAGCATACTGAGATACTCGCGAATAACCAATTTCATACAGCAGTCTCCCCAGTGATTTCATCTTCTGTTCCGTTTTGCTTATCTTGCAACCCAACATTCTGCCACTGAAGACGTTGATGAAATTGTCCGAGGGGGTCGATAAATTCTCCTTGTGGCAATTCGCACTCGTAGGAAAACGCGGCAAATGGGGACGGGTCTGTAAATTCCCCATCTCGCTCATAGGAAATACCGCGACCGTACTTAATTCTGACCTTTGGTAATATACTCGCAAACACAGAACGTCGTTCTGCTTCTTGCATCATTGCGGTCTGCTGCTTCCACTTAGCTAATCGCAGAAGATACGTTTGCTGTGAAGAAGGTTCGAGTTCCTTCAGACGGGGTAGTTTTTGCCGTTCATTAAAATAAGCATCGGAACGATTTAATGCCTCCTGAATGATATTTAGTTCAGCTTCTGTTATGTCATCTTCTTTTATTCGGCTTTTGAGGTATTCGCCAGCATCACGCGGATGATTGTACAGTACATACTCGCTCTCGAATTCTACAATCAAGCTTGCGATACCAGGCGAATAGGGTTCTCGCTTTATAGCCGACAGTAGAAGTGCAGCAAGAGAAGCAATATCTGTTATGTAACCCGCGAGCCGAGACAGTACATTGATAACTGTTTGCTCGTCAAGGGTATCCAGTACTTCTTTGCTTAGCATTATGACTCGATTTTTCGCTGCTTTCCTGCGGACAACTTCTGTTGTCTCTTCATGGCTCTCACCTACTGGAATTGAATTAAAGAAACGAATCACATCACTTCCAGCAAGGTGCAATCGTTTATCTTTAGATGCGAACCACCGGGTAATTGCTGCATTTAGTGCGTTAAGATTGTTATTATATAGCTCAGCGAACGTACTGTTAAGCATTTCAGAAAATTTTGTCTGTTCTCCATTCCTGCTGTAGTCCCAGCCCAATGCTATGACTTCAACCACTTGTAGGGCAGTATCTGGGTCGTTTTGTGCGTAGTGTTCTATACAGTAATCCAAGTCTCGTAACATCTCTAGGGAGAGAGATTGACCCCGCACCAAACGTAAAATTGCTTCCTTGTACCAGGGACGACTGCTGGCAACGCTTACTTTCTGAAACAATATATTGCCCAACTGCTCCCGGACAGCATAGTTCTGACATGATGCAAATTCAACCAGGACTTCTGCTGCTTTCTCTGATTTGTTAACTAAATTACCATAGGCGCTAAGCAATACGAGGTCGGTCTCCACGTTAAAGGTAGTTTTGAGTTCATTGAGTCTATCCAAAGTAACACGTAGTAACTCACGCTGCTCGCTAGTGTCATACTTAAATTTACCTAGTGCAGCAATACCTATCCGGCGAAGTGTAGGCTGCTGAGAATCTGTCAGAACGAGAGCGCGGCGATGGGCTTCTTTTTGGTCTAACTTAGCCAGTCCAAGAAGTGCATCGACAGCTAGTTCAATAATTCGCGACTCCGGACGTGCTAGAAACTCGTGGTAGAGGAAATCTGCATTATTTTGAGAACGGGCAGCCAGATTTTCGATAATCGAGTATATTTTATATCCAGCACTAGTTTGAAGTATTAGTTCCAGCGCATCAACTAGAGATGCAACCAGAGATTCCGATTTAAGGTCAAGTTCTGAAAGTGCATCACAGAAGATGTCGTAAATCTTCCCTTTTGATCGGTCTCGTTTTTCTCTTGATTTTTCTAGTCTTGCGATTTCGACAACACGACCTACTATATCTTTCTTGTATTCGTAGTTCAGTACAAGCAGTACGCTAGCACCAATTCGACAATCGATATTATTGGTAACACGATAACTGCGCCTATATATTTCATCAAACAAATTGGCAAACTTTTCGAGTTCGTCCCAAGTTGCGATCGCTAAATCTACTGCATGACGAACTAAGTAGTCGTGCCGAACTGCTGGATCGGAAAAGCTTACCTTGCCATCATCGCTTGAGAGAAACCTAAGTTCAAGAGCCTTGCTCAAATCAACTTCATCAATTGGCGCTCTAGGTACAGTCTCCTCAGATTGTTCGTAGATTGCGGCAGCTACCCATTGTAAAGCTGCATGCGCGTCTGCAGAACTTTGTCTGATTTGTTGCCAGTGTGGGGTCAAGTTCATCATTAATATTGGCTTTTGAAGTACTCCCTTAATACTGGTTGCGGGAATATATGGTAGTTCTTCCTTAGAACCAAATAAACTCTGCTGTAGAAGACTATTTACCCATTCTTCTAATGTCGTGTTATTAGCGCGCGCTTGCTCTTGGAGTACTACTGCAACATCACTCCACAGCTTTATTTTGCTTTCCTCTGGTTCATCATCCCATGAGATCGTCAAAGTTCCGCCAAGAGCTTGAACTAATTCTTCTATAGTCTCCAGCTTAGACTTTCTTGGTTCTGAGACAGCTTTGTTGACAGCACTCTGATACTGAGTTACAGGAGGAACCTTACCACCTTCGGCACGTAGCGCACAAATTTCCTTGGCTAGCCTGTATGGGGTCCAGTTCAGCTTCTTTAAGCGCTTCTCCAGAAATTCTTTATCCATCTGCTGTCTCCTAAGAGCTACAGCATTAGGGCGCTGTAGTTTGCGATTATCTCAATTTACTAACTCATTTTACTAGCGTTCTAGTGCTATATCCTGAGTATTTTAGCAGGTATTTTTGTAAAATCTCCTATCTTAACTTATACAGCCCCTCTGAAGGCACTAGCATAATCCCTTAAACTTTTGCGCTATAGAGGTTGAGAGTGTCAGCACTTAAGAATATATACTTGCTAACCGATTTCACTTCTTGGTGCCTACAAACCTAATTAATTAGTTCAACCTGCGATCCTGTATCTGCTTATGTTAGGTAGCAATCGACTAAAATCCTTATGCACGGGGGTTTCCATCTTTTTTACCGTTTTCAAGCATTATGGTGCTGCATAAAGCATTTTAACGCTTGAATTACAAGTGCTGCTGGACTATAAATAAAAAGGCGGTACATGACCGCCCAATTCTTTCATTAAATTCAAAATTTAATTATGCAACAAAAAAGGCTTTGCCCGGAACCCTCCAACGAAGCGGCACTGTACTACCGTGCCGAAGACAAGACACTCCGCCCTGTAGACCCCCTGCAGCAACATCTTCCTGTGCTGCGGGGGTCTACTTATGCAGGTCAATTCTGCTATGTCGCAGATGATGACCTTCCTATTCCTGGTAACACCTACTATAGTGTCGGCGCGATTCAAGGGCAAACCAAAGATCCTAAGTCAGAGGCAGCTCTACAGAAATGGGAGCGTCAGGTAGGTAAACAAGAAGCGGAACGCATTCGCAACGAGGCGGTCGGTGCTGGGAAGGCAGCCCATGCCGTTCTTCACTCCCGCCTAACTGGAGAGGTTTTCAGCCCTGTTAGCAGTCGCTACGAGCCTTACCTTCGCGCCCTTGAGCAAGTGCTTCCCAACTTCGACCAGCCGCTCCTCTCCGAGCAAATGGTTGTTAACTTCAAGTACCGCTACTATGGCGTAATAGACCAACTCTGCCCCTATAAAGGCAAGCTCACTCTGAGTGACCTCAAGACATCTTCTAAGGCAAAGACCTTGATGGACTGGATTCAAGATAAGGTACAGCAGTTAACGGCTTACTACCTGGCGCTGGAATCGCTGTACGACTTGGAGCAGGCAGCCCTTCTTTACCTTATTGGTGACGCTACCCACGACGAATTCATCTTTACCCCAGCACAGATGGAACTTTACAAGCATAACTGGCTCGAACGCCTTGACCTATTCCGTCGGCGGGAGTTGGTTGGCTTTGACTCCTCTCGCCTTGAGGAACCGTGTCTTTTAGTTTCTAAACGCTAATCCACCTTTTAGGCGCGGATGCACTGCTGACAACCAACGGTGCATTTACCTTTCATCTTTTCGTATGGAGTATTATCAATGAGCATAGTTTGGGACGATTACGAATTTGAAGGACCGTGGAGTCTAAATACTTGGAACCCGCCCGATCGCGCAGGTATATATGCCATCATGTGCAAGCCCTATCCTCTAACCCAGCCAGACACGTATCAAATCATTTACTTTGGTGAAACTGAGAACTTTGGCGATCGAGGTTTTCCTAGGAGCCATCATGCCTCTCAATGCTGGATTAAGCAAGCGGGCAATCAATTGAACCTTTATGTAGGCGTGTATCGTATGCCAGGATCTACCAAGGCTCAACGTCTGTTAGTAGAGAGTAAGCTGACACAGAGATACCGTCCAGCTTGCAACCTTGCTGTCTAGAGTGGTTGTATTGCAAAAACAGGAGGGGTAGTCAAGTAGGAACTTACCCCTGCTAATAACTTGGGACGTAAAGTTGAGGAGAACATTATTACTCTACCCCCTACTTGCCGTCAGAAAGCAAATCCCGATATTCCCAGTGACCGCGTTCGCCCAAACGGTGGATAATAGATTCAGCAACCTGTCTTGCTTTGTCATTGTTGCCCTTAATGGCAGTAGTCAGGATAGTTTTAGCATCATTATGCCAGCCATAGATACCCCCCCCTTTCTTGTCTTTCTCGATTATCAGTTTGAGGCACTCAACGGCTGACTCTGGCATCACATCAGCAAGCTTAGCTAGATGTTTCAGTACCAAAAACTCAGGATCTACTTTACCAACTAGCTCAAGAACCTGTTTGAATTGTGCAATAGCCCAAGAATCATCGAATTTCGCGGAGCTGAACCACCAACCAAAAGTAGCAATTTCACTGACATAGGAACTAGGGTCAGCTGAACTACGTACTGAGTCAATACGCTTTTCCCAAAGCAATTGAAGCCGATTAAGGATTTCTGGATCTATCGCGTCTTTTGTGTTGTCGAGGCTTCGCCCTACAAATCTGAGAGCGTAACTACGCAACGCATCAGAAGCTAATTCAAAAAACCGAGCCAGTAATCCTTCTGGCTCATCCAAATTTAGCTTTCCACGCCAATATAGGGTCATCAAGTGCTCAGAAAGACCTTCATCAGGATGTGTCAGTTTTGGTGTTTCAATCAAGGCTGAGGCGATCTGTTCGACTCTATAGCAGTATTCTTCACGCAATACATCGAAAACGTTGTCATACACATTAGAATTCGTAATGTAGCTTTCCCAAGCAGCACGTCGCATATCGCTGAAAATCTCATCTTGTGGGAAAATTTTCCCTATACTCTGAATTGTCCAGTGCGGATCTAGTAAATTTAGCCAAGGTAACCACTCACCATAAACTGTGCGGATTGCAAGGGATGGCTCTTTGTCTGGGTTAAGATGCTCATCAAGTACCAGCGGTACTTCAGGCATATTGTCAAAACCCTGCTCCAGTCGCTCTGCTCCCTCAGATATTTGCTCAAAATGGTGTCGAATCCAGAGGGCATAGCGAACAACTGCACGCAGGGCTTCCCCACGAACTGTATTAATCGCGAGTTCACTGGGATTATTATTAAAGCCATGGTAGCCCATTTCTCTTTCAGGGGTGGGGTCTAGATGTTGAGTTAGAAGACTGAGCGTATTCCAAACCTGCTCGCGTAGATTATACGGAATTCCAATTTTATCAACTGTCAATCCGACTTCAAACAAGTCTGCCACTGTTCGGCAAGGTTCGAGCCAATCCCTATTGGAATTGTTATCAGTTGTCTGAAACTTTTGAACTTGCTCAGACTCCTGGGCTAACCAACTGCAGAGACAAAGAACAGATGCCCAATCAAATTCTTTTACTTCTTTCTGTTGTCCTGACTGATTATTTAAAGCTTGGCGCAGCCCTCTAAGCAGGTTCGTTAGGTATATTGGGTGCAAACCTTGGAACTGAGCGGATGCTTGTGCATAGCGTTGAGGATTTTTTTCAGCAAGCCTTGCCAGAGCAGATCCTAACCCTTGTCGTGATGGTTCTTCAAAGGGATCTGTAGAATTTTGCTCCCATGTTCTGAGAAAGGAAACGAGTTCCTCAATACTCATTGATTCCAATTCTAAATCTGTCTTTGGACTTACAATGCCTAAAATTTTAACTTCACCTACTCCTCCAGAAACAATTTTTGAAAGTTCAACAGCACCAAACTCATTGATTAGCTGGTCATAACGTTGTTGCCACTGTGTTGGAAGGCTGTCTTTTAGTAGTGCAAGCTTGTTCCTTTGCCAATATCTTATCCACTGAGCTTTTTTCTCGCGCTCCTCTAGCCAAGACAAGTCAAGCTCAGGAACTTCAATCCATCTAAAAATCTTCTCTTGCTCCTCCCTAGGAAGTTGAGCAAAATGCTCTTTGAGTAAAAGTGCATATTCATAATCCTCGTAAGAACTGGTATCTATGAAACGCTTACAGTCAACCAGCCTTTCAATAAGTAAATCGGGGTTTGCATTTGGGAACTTACGAATTAGGTAAAGTGCAATGCGATGAAAAATTCGCCAATGCCGTTGTTCCAGAGTAAGGACTATAGCTTCCATTTTCGCAGGCTCGTTCTTGATAATCTGCTCTGCGGCATCTCTGACTGCTTCTACCAGAAGTTCTTTAACCTTATAGGGATGGCGATTTCGAGGGTGATTCTCAATGGCATATCGCCAGTAAAGCGACCTATCCTCCCAGATGGGTGAGTTTTTCTGCAGTTGTTCAATTTCTTCATCGCGGTGGGAGAACTTAATGGCATCAAATAGCAGAAAACCCAACATCTTTAAAACATCTGTTTCATCTTTACCTGCTACTTTCACTAATTCCGGTATGTACTTTTTGAGAATCTCTTGATAGTGCCAGTTATCCAACCGTGTTCGCGGTTCGGGGAGGGGACGATAAACGATGCTGTTGTCTGCTTTCCCATTATTCACATCAGGGTCTGGCATAACAAAGAGTAGCGTTCGAGCTAAGTCTAGTGCCTTTTTGACTCGACCACCCTTGGCAAGATGTACTATGAAAGCACCAATTTTCTCTGCAAGTAAATTTAACGAGTATGATGATTCAACCCAAGTTTTAACTTTACTAACTAGTTGCACCGCTATTTCAGGGGGCATCTGAAGTGCAGCGTCAACAAAGTCTTCATAGACACTGGGATTATTTGTTTCTATTTCTTGTGCAATTTCCAACACAGCATCCGGTTGGTAAGCAGCTATGCGTGCTAGATAGCGAGACTGAGGCCACATTAGGAAGCTAACAGTACCTTGGCTTGCATCTTCAATAACTTGGGGAGGATTCTGGAAAAAACCTTTGTCCTTCAATGGCTTAATCCACTTTGGATTTTGTAGATGGTTGAAAAAGTAACTGAAATGCTGAGGGTGAATCAGCAATGCCATAGCTTGTTCAAACTGTTTAGGATTAGCTTCTTTTAAGATTTCATCGAGTTTATCTACAGTGTCGTAAAACTTTTGAGAAACTGCGGCGAGAAATGACTCGAATACCTCAAACTGCTGGCGGAGTTTCTGCTCATAGGAAGCTAGTTTATCTTTACCACTATCGTGGGTGTTCTCCATAAACCATTCTGTTACTTCCCACCAATGATCGACTATAGGAAGCAATGTATTGCGGATAGGTTTATTTTCAGAAATACATGACTCAAAAAAGCGAATCGCTTTTTCCTTGTTATTTACACTGACTGCTATATGTTTTTTAAGGAGTTCTTGTATATTATTAAAAATTTGAAGCGGAATGGGAATGTCTCCGTCATTTGAAGGTGCTTCATTCAAGCTAAAGCCACTACTTTGCCAAATGGCTAAAAGTTGATCTACTTCATCTTTATAGTTAAGCCTTTCGCCACTCTTTTCATTAGAGATATAATCAGGCAACCGATTACGTATCTCACGAACAGCATGAGACACAAATCGTAATCTCCCACGAACTGGTCTTTCAAAAATTAAGCAAACTGCACCCTCATAAAGTTCTGCCAAAGGGGGAGCCTGTTCATTTAACCAAGCACATATCGACATACGGGTAGATGTCCAGTGTGCTGGTGGTATTGGAGGTAGATCAGACAAGATAGGATCTGGCTGTTTATTAAATTCCATAACTTATGGGAGCAACGCGAAAAAGTGAGACCCGAGCCTCGATGTAACTTTAATAGCTTTTTTAATCGATTTACATTAGTACAAACACTGGATAAACTAGTGATTCTATTCACTTCATTATCAATAAATCACTTTTCTTAAGAAGAAAAATCAACTCTCACAAAATTGTATTGCGCCCATAACTTATTTAGCTTAGCAAAAATAACCGCAATATTTATCTCTAAAGACCGTTCAATCATTTAGTTCTCCAGAACCAAAAATTAACTTCAGGTAGCTTTGATTTCTGCAATAGCTTCTTTATCGCTTTAAACAGTCTTTCGAGAAGCTCTGCTTTCATCTCGCCTCTCAGTATAACATAGTAACTTTTTTATTTTAATACTATTGTACTAAATTAGAGAATGCACAGTAAAGTATAGCGCGATCGCCTACTCCCTAAACCTGATATTAAGTTATGTAAATTGGAACAGTACACTACTCAGTTAGGGATTTCCAAGAAATAAATTATCCAATCTTGTAGTCCGGAGAGCAGCGCCGTGCGGGGGTTTCCCCCCAAACCCACTTCCTGGGGACCCCAAAACCCCCCGTTGAGGCGACTGCGGGGCGTCTTCGCCCGTTCCTTATGCGTCGCGATCGCAACCCCGCACCACAAGAAATTTTGGGAGATTTTTTTATTTGGAAGTCTCTTACACATCTGACCAACCCCAATCCAACGTCAATCCTATTTCTCTTTCATAAAGACGATATCAATCTTCTTACAAGAGCAGCGCTTCCATCTGTGTCAACAAAGATTCTAGTTTCTTCCGTTTGCCAGGATTATCCAACACCTTTGACTTTTTAATTTTTTTGTAGGTATCCTCCATCCGCTTAGTCAGTTCCCCACTTTCAAATGCATTTATACCACTGCGCCAAGTACTTTAAGCCTGCTGCCACTGCGGTTAACTCATCTTGCAGCGTGGGCAGTGTGTTTACTTCTTGCTGACTGCTGACTCAATAGCAATTAGCTTTTGCTGTTGTTGCGGTTGTTCTATTATATCCTAGAGCGCTTTAAAAAAATTCTCAAAAATAAAAGTAGAGAGTGAAATTTAAAATGTATAGTGAATCGCAGCTATTAAATTTACTCTTATCTAAGAAAAAGAATATGCTTGAAAAAGCAATTGGTCGTTGTCTAATTGAAGTTGAACGTTTCTTTGTAACTGATATATCATCATTTTTAAAATATAGCCGATTTACTGAAGAGGAGTTTTTTTCTTATAATTCATGTGCAGTCCAACTCTACTTTCAAGACAACCTAAATCATGCCTTAGCCGTATATGAAGAACAACTTTCTATAGTTGTATTGCCTGAAGTTCTATATGAAAATGAATTTGATAAGGGCTATCGACTTTCACAGATAAACAAATTAGTCTCAAAAGAACTCGCAAACTGTCTTGGAAAAGTCTGTAAGGATGTTCGGATTTGGACTCTTTGGGAAGAGTTTGAGTCTGAAGAAGCTAAAGAAGTTGCTGTTTCATACCTGTTGTCTAATGACTGTGAACTATTTTATTGTATTTACTTACATGATGATTTGAGTAGTGACTATCTATTGCTAGAAAAAGATATCGATAAACAAAAAGTAGCTAGCTGTTTTTCTTTGGCACTTGGAGATTATATTGGCTTTAAACGATAACTTACTTCAATCAAAAGTACCCCTCAAAGTTTTGCTTATCGAAGACACAGAGGAGCCCCAACAAATATTGACGTTGAGCCGAGATAAGTATAAAAACCTGCATTCCGGATCTAGAAACACCTGCTGTTTATAGCTTGTAGCGATGCGATAATTTCTTTAACCGAGCAGTATTGAGTCAGGGGGATCGATAGGTATTTAAAAACACAGCAAATCACTTTTCAAACAACCTCTAAGGCACTGTAAAATACCCGACTTCTCAAAGAAGTCGGGTATCTGAGCAAATTTAGCTTAATCGGTCAAAAGCCCCACGTCCTACCGAAAGTGGCGTCAATCCTATTCCTCTACACCAACAGCAACTTTCTTGGTATAGTACTCGGTCTTGGCGTATACGCTAAGAATGCTTTCACCAACCTCAAAAAATGTTCCTTCTTGCTCATCTTTGGAAAACTGCAAGTTTGGGTATTTGACAGCTAGTTCATCTGCAGTGGATGCTTTGGCTTGCATTTCGTCTGGTAACAGACCTGTAGAACCGATGTAGAATACTAGAGGACAAATTTTGTCGCGATAAATTCTTTCTACATACGCCTCTAATTTTTTATCTGCGGCTGTTAAAGCCGTTACCATTTCTTCTTTGCTAATTGGTTTCCCTTCCCACCGATCTTGCAAGACTCGCACCAGATTATCAGCACCCACTCTTGCAAGGATTGCTGTCACGACACCATTTTTCTCTAATCCTAAGAAATCATCAAAAATGGGTTTCATAAACTCATCCACTTTTGTGATTTTTGTACGGGATGACAGTTGCTTGTGGCTGTAGGCGGTATTTTCCTTGAGAGCAAGTTCAAAGGTAGGTTTTTGGAAAATCTCTCCAGTGTCTTTGTCATAAACCTGATACATCCTGTCAAGGAACTTGTTTGCAGAATGCAGTTTGCTGAGGTTGAGAATTTCTTGGCTTCCAATATCGATTTTATAACTGACTCTAGAATCAATAGTGCCAGTTGCTAGGGCTGTATTGATATCTGTGTATTCGTTGGTGGTTGGAAAGTTAATGTAAAGGCTTTTTGAAAGATAGTGCTTTTTCAATTCTTCCAACTGTTCTGGTAAAAAGATATCTGACTCCTCTTTTAGATGAGCAGAAATGATACTGGAAAGAACTTTGATTTCAGCTAACTGGTTGAATAAACCATCGATACTGCTGTAATATCCCTCAAAAGGTACTAAAGGTAAATTATCTAGGTTAATAGTATACTCATCGTGAAAGTCAAATTCTTTGGCAGGAGAATTACCTTTTTCCAACACGCCTTGTTCTTTCAAAGCTTCAAAAGCTTTCTTGCTGCTGATTTTTACTTGCAGTGATTTCACGTTGAGGTCGCCATCACTAACGATGGTGTAATTATTAAAGGTAGCTAGGTCATTCACTAACAATCCTGCAACTTCAATGATTGGGGTTTTGTCTTCTGCTTTCACCAGCCTAACTTTACGAGTGACAAGCATATTGACTGTGGCGGTGTTGTGGTTAATCTCAAACGACCCCATACCAATATAGTCAGTTTTATCTATATATTCAGTTGTTAACCAAGGCTTGACAAGATTGCCATTTTCATCTCTGGAACCTTTAACTCTTTTGATTCCTTTTCTTTGATAATTTTCCTGCAAGTGCTTGAAGTTAATAATGATGCTACTACGATGTTCTTCTAAAATTTTAATGAGTTCTAACAAGGATGTTTTCTCATTCACTTTCACTTTATCTAAGATTTCATGCTCGCTCAAGACCTTAGGATAGAACAGTGCAATGTCAATATCTTGTGCAAAATCTGCAACTTGCTCGTTTGTTAGGGCTTTAGCATGTCTTTCA